>CAMWPK010000014.1 GCA_947176115.1 uncultured Clostridia bacterium | reverse complement strand
TAGAATTTTCAATAAAATACTTGACATATAGAAATTTCTATGTCAAAATATAATTTTTGATATTTGCTCTCTATTATTTACATTTTTACATTTTCTATTCGTTAAAGCTAAAAATTCTTGGACTTGGGCAAAGATATTTGTTATTCTTAACATATCTGCCATTAAAAAATACAATTTATTTTCAAAATGGCAATAATACCTACGAAGAAAAAAAGGAGACAACGAAAATTGCAATACGGTTATGCACGCGTGTCAGCCACAGATCAAAATCTTGGCAGACAAATTGAAGAATTTCTAAAATTTGGAATTAAGAACACTAATATTTTTTGCGATAAAAAAAGTGGCAAGAACTTTGAACGTAAAGAATACACCCGCCTCATTAAGAGATTGAGAGCCGGAGATCTAGTCGTAATAAAATCAATAGATAGATTGGGGCGCAACTATGATATGATCATTGAACAATGGAAAAAGATCACCAAACAAATTGGCGCCGACATACTTGTCTTGGATATGCCATTGCTTGACACAAGAGATAAAGCCGACAACTTGGTGGGCAGATTTATATCAGACGTAGTTCTGCAACTTCTCTCTTTTGTCGCCGAGAACGAAAGACAAAACATTCGCGCCCGTCAAGCCGAAGGTATCGCCCTTGCCAAACAGCGCGGAATCAGCTTTGGCAGACCCAAGAAAAAGTATACTGAAATGTTTGTTGAAGTCACTGAACTGTATATCGAAAAGAAAATCGCGCTTTCTGACGCGCTTGACTTGCTGGACGTCAGACCCTCGACGTTTTATTACCATCTGCACAAACTTAGCCAAGACTTTCAATAAAAAAATGCGTCACCGTTCAAGTGACGCATTTTTTGATACACACAAGATTATTTCTTGGTTGTCGTCGTTTTCTTAGCAGTCGTAGACTTGCTTGCCGTAGTCGTCTTCTTTGCTGTTGACGTAGCTGGCTTTTTAGCGGTAGAAGTCTTCTTTGCGGTAGATGCCGTAGTCTTCTTAGCCGTCGAAGTCGCGGTCTTCTTAGTAGCAGGCTTCTTAGCTGGAGCTTCTTCTACTACTGCGTCTGCAACTACTTCCTCAGTAGCGACTACTTCTTCAACAACTTCTTCTGCGACTGCCTCTTGAGTAGTAACTTCTTCCTCTACAGGAGTTTCTTGTACTTCTTCGGCTACAGGCGCAGGTTCTTCTGTCTTAACTTCTTCTACTACTACTTCCTCAACTACAGCCTCTTCGACTGCAGGAATTTCTTCTACAGGAGCTTGCTCTTTTACTTCCTCAACTACTTGCTCTTGAGCAACTACTTCTTCAGCCTTTGCTTCTTCAGCTACAGGGGCAACGTCTTGAACTACTGCGCTGTCAGCGGCAACTGCTTGTTCTTCTGCAGGAGCTACGTTTTCTGCAACAGGAGCGACAATTTCCTCTTGGTTCTTCTTTTTGAAAAGTTTGTCGTTCATGATCAAGAACTTCTCAGCAAAGAACATTATGATAAGGTCAGCCGTTGAGTATACCATAACTGCCAACGTCAAAGCCCAACCTTCCGGATCTTTTGTGATGTGTTCTGTCCAGAATGACCAACCCATCAATGCGTCTTGAACAGGTTTCTTTACTACAGCAGAACCAAACCACAAAGCAACGCTGAAAATAACGTACATAACTATTCCGAACGTAAGATTGTGTCTAGGCTTGAATAGCACTTTTCTATGTAAAACGAAGTTGATTATTTTACAAATGAAAATTGCTACCATACTCACGATAAATGCGCCATAAGTATTTGGAATTCCAAACAACTCAAAGTCAGTCGTGCCGTTGATTTGCATATTTTTAATTGCAGATACTCTTCCGCCGACTTGCTCTATAATCATTTGAACGATAAAGCCAGCCATGCTCAACAAAATGAAGATAACCAATTGCAAAAATGCTTTGCCTTTACTCTTCTTTGGAGCTTCGGGAGTATTACCCGTTTCGACCTCTTTGTTTTCAAGGTCTTGGTTTAATGTTTTTTCTTCCATCATTCCACCTTCCTAATTTAAGATTTTATATTAAAGTATTTTAATTATACAACATAATTTCTATTAAAGCAATAAATAATCAATATTTTTCTATTAAAAATGGCAAATGGGAAAAATTGGCAGTCAGCGCACAAAAAAACATCTATTTTCAAAAAATTTCAAATTTTAATAGATTTTTTTGCGTATTTTGTTGAATAATTCATATCACTGTGCTAGAATATGGTTACAAAAAATTTAATTTTTTATAAAAGGACGTAAAAAAATGGATTATGTAAACAGAGTGTTGCAAGAATTGAAGGAGAAGAATCCCGACCAACCTGAGTTCCATCAGGCGGCTACGGAAGTTCTTCAAAGCCTCAAAGTTGTCTTTGACGCAAATCCGGCTTATGAAAAGGCCGGTCTTTTGGAAAGACTTGTTGAGCCTGAACGTGTAGTAATGTTCAGAGTACCGTGGGTTGACGACAACCAAAAGGTACACGTAAACAAAGGCTACAGAGTGCAATTTAACAGCGCCATTGGACCTTACAAGGGCGGTCTGAGATTCCACCCGTCGGTAAACTTGTCTATCATCAAGTTTTTGGGCTTTGAGCAAATCTTCAAGAACAGCCTTACTTCCCTTCCTATCGGTGGCGGTAAGGGCGGAAGCGATTTCGACCCTAAGGGCAAGAGCGACAATGAAATAATGAGATTCTGCCAAAGTTTTATGACAGAGCTTTTCCGCCACTTAGGCGTTGACTCAGACGTACCTGCAGGCGACATCGGCGTAGGCGCAAGAGAAGTAGGTTATCTCTTCGGTCAATATAAGAGAATCCGCAATGAGCATAACGGCGTACTCACAGGTCGCGGACTTGCTTACGGCGGTAGCTTGGTAAGAACCGAAGCTACAGGATACGGTCTGGTATATATTTCTCAAGAGGCTCTACAAAGCAAAAAACAAGTAAGTTTCCTTGGCAAGAGAGTTGTTATCTCCGGTTCAGGTAACGTGGCTATCTACGCTTGCCAAAAGGCTCAACAGCTCGGCGGTAAAGTAGTAGCTATGTCAGACTCTTGCGGATACGTATATGACGAGAACGGTATCAATCTCGACGTAGTCAAGGAAATCAAGGAAGTAAGACGCGGAAGAATCAGCGAATACGTAAAAGCCGTTCCTTCTGCAAAATATACTGAAGGACACAAGAATATTTGGTCTGTTAAGTGCGACATCGCTCTCCCATGCGCTACTCAAAACGAGCTTGACTTGGACGGCGCTAAAAAACTCGTCAAGAACGGCGTAGTTTTGGTCGGCGAAGGCGCAAACATGCCTACGACGCTTGAAGCAACAAATTACCTCATCGAGAACGGTATAATCTTCCTCCCAGGTAAGGCTGCGAACGCAGGTGGCGTGGCTACCAGCGCTTTGGAAATGGCTCAATCTTCAAGCAGACTTTTCTGGACTTTTGAAAAGGTTGATTCAGAACTTCAACATATTATGGTTAATATCTTCCGTAACATTGACGCCGCTGCTCAAAAGTACGGCTATGACGGCAACTACGTAGTCGGCGCAAATATCGCAGGCTTCTTGAAAGTAGCTGACGCTATGATGGCTCAAGGCATAGTATAATGCTTGACTGAATTTAAGTGATATAAAAGACCTCTCACAATCGAGAGGTCTTTTTTTGATTAACTTATTGCGATAGAACAGCGGTTTTCTATCTTTAGAATTCTATATCAAACACTTGATTGCAAAGGCTTTCTGCATACATTGGCTCGTGGCTTACGAGAATAATTGCGCCCTCATAGGCTTGCAAAGCCTCAAATAGCGCTTCTTTTGCAGACACGTCGAGGTGATTCGTAGGCTCGTCCAGTATGAGAATATTACTCTCCTTTTGCATAAGCGCGCAAAGTTTTATCTTGACTTGCTCACCGCCTGAAAGATTTGCGATTGACTTGGTAGCCAAATCGTTCTTAATTCCTACCTTTGCAAGTTGAGTGCGTATATCCTTTTGGCTCATTCTGGGATACGTTTCGTTCATAAAAGTGATAGCGTTGATATCCTTTGAGCGAAATTGCAAATCTTGCTCGATATAATTTATCTTGCTATTGATATTGAAGTTGAAAGTTCCGCCTATTGCCGGCAATCTCTTCATTATCGTTTTGAGTATAGTGGTTTTGCCAAGTCCGTTGGTACCCCTTAGCCACAGCTTTGTTGTAGACCCCATTTCAAAGGATATTGGCGGTAATATTGCTTTCCCCTCGTAACCTACTTGCAAATTTTTTACTTCTAGCAAATGCTTTGTCACAAGCAACGTGTATGGGAAAGAAAACGTAGGCTTTTCAAAAGACACAGGCTTTTGCATTACGTCGATTCTATCAAGCATTTTTTTACGGCTATTCGCCATACCTGCCGTCGCGGCTCTCGCCTTATTGCGCGCAATGTAGTCCTCCATCTTTTTGATTTCTCTCTGTTGACGCTCATAGCTGTCAGCGTACTGCTTTGCATTCTGCTCATGTTGAAGCATAAATTCGTCATAGTTGCCCCAATACTTTTTAATCATACCGTTTTCGATATTGACTATTATCTTGCACACGCTGTTAAGGAACGATGTATCGTGGGATATAAGAATAAATGTCCCCTTAAAGCCGTCAAGGTATTTTCTCAGCCACTCTATCTGCTCTAAATCAAGAAAGTTGGTAGGCTCGTCAAGTAGCATTACGTCAAGTTCCTCAAGTAGTAACTTAGAAAGCATAAGTTTTGCTCTCTGTCCACCGCTTAAATTACCAATTACGGTATCGTAACCGAAGTTGTTTACGCCAAGACCGTTGGCGACCTTTTTAATCTTTGAATCAAGATCGTAAAATCCGCTATCATCAAGTTGCTCTTGCATTGAAGCCGACTTGTTGACCATTTTATCGAGCTTGCCCATATCCTCTTCACTAGCCATATCGGCGTACAACTTCTCAAGTTTTTCGTTGAGTTCGTACAAATGGTCGAACGAGCCTTGCAGATACTCCATAACAGTCTGACTTCTGTCAATATTGGCATGCTGGTCGAGATAGCCCCACCTTATGCCGTTAAGCCATTTAATCTCGCCTGCATCTTGCGTAAGTTTGCCGGTGATAATATTCATAAAAGTAGACTTGCCCGCGCCGTTTAGTCCCACTACTCCTATATGCTCGCCGTTGTTGACGCTCAAATCTGCGTCGTTAAACAACGTCTTGGAATCAAATATATGCGTAAGTCCTTTTATCGTCAAAATACTCATTCTTTATTTTCTCCGTCTGCAGATTTTTCTTTCTCTTCTTTCACGCTAACGTCGTTATCCGTGACTTCGTCATCTGCTTTCTGCTCTTCTTTGCATACGCTGTCGATATTGTCTGCTGTCGTTGACTCTTCTTGACTTTCATTGCCCGTATCTTCAACGTCGGAATTATCGACTTTATATTTTTGTTTTTTCTCCTCAAAAGTTGCAATAAATTCATCCATCTCGTGGAAATCGCTACTCTCGACTTCCAGCGTGAGTCGGTCGCCTATTTGCAATTCAGTCTTACCGTTGGGAATAACGCTATCGCCATTAGTTGTGATAATATGCGTAATGTGCGCGCCTGCAGGCCACATTATATCTTGAATTTGTCTGCCGACGGCAAACGTACCCTTTCCAACGGAAATGACAAATTCCTTTTTGACAACGCCCTCAGACTTTTGCTCGACAAGTCTATCCAACAAGCTGTCGTATATCGGCGAATTGCCAAGTATTTCGGCTACAAGATATGCCGTAAATATAGATATTGCCACAGGCAAAAAGTCGGATTTGTATCCCGAAAGTTCCACTACGAGCACGATTGCCGTGATTGGCGCGCGTACGCTTGCTCCGAAGAAAGTCGTCATAGAGATGACAATTACCGCAGGGAAGTACATCGAATCCATACCCATTTTGACAAACAACGTACCAAGCATTGCGCCTAGTAGCGCTCCTATGGCAAGCATTGGTATGAACAATCCGCCCGTCGCTCCCGAATTGAAGCATACGAGTAAGAGTATCATTCTCAAAAGAAGTATACTCAAAAGGAACCAGAAAGAATACTTCAATCCGCTGTGACACAGCAAATCTATCAACGAGTGACCGCCTGTATTGAGAAAGGCATAGCCGTCGTCAAAACATTTTGTAAATATAAGACCAAGCGCGCCCGTAAGAACAAAAGCCACCAAAAGCCTTGCCCAATACGGGAATTTCTTGACGCATTTATCCATAAGTTTTTGCGAGCGAATTAACAAAAAATTGAAAAGTATTGCAAGTCCGCCTATAACTACGCCTATGCCGATAAGTATTCCAAGTACCCCTGCAAACTCGCCAAACGAATTCATTTGCTTGAAGTCGCCAAAAGGCTCAAGACCTTGAATATCAAAGAGCATGGACGTGCTTGACCACTTGGCGTCTTTAATAGCCATACCCAGCAATCTATACGTCGCCGTACCCGAAATTACAGACGAGGACGCGCACAAGAGTATCATTGGGGAAATACGCTTATGACACTCTTCCATTGCGAAAATAATTCCTGCAAGTGGCGCATTAAAGGCTACGGCGATACCAGTGCCTGCTCCGCCTGCAATGAGATATCTTCGCCAAGTGAGTTTTGCTTTCATTACCTCCGTGACGCCTTGCGCCGTCATTGCGCTGAGCTGTACGCTAGGTCCCTCGCTTCCCAAAGGAAGTCCTGCAAAAAAGCTGAGGAAAGAACCCACGACCGTACCGAATAAAGTCCTGAACCACTTATAGGACAGCACACCGCGCACGCTTCCCTCTACGTTGGGAATTCCGCTACCGCGCACGTTGGGAATCAATTTATGTAAAAGCGCCATTAGCATTGCCAAAGCCATTAGCCCCAAGAAAAAGAGAGGTATCGCCCATAAATGCGTAACTACGCTTTGGTATATATCTCCTGAAAATTTAATCAAATATCGAGCGCCAAAGTTGAATAGTCCGACAAGAAATCCCGAAAGAATTCCCGCCACACCGCCGTACGCTACGACGGGAAGCACGATGTTCTTAATCTTTTCGCCCATTGTCTTTAATCTTTCATTTGTTTTCATACTTAAATAATATATATCATATTTAAGTAAAAAGTCAAGTTTATACATCTGCGAAGTAAAATAAATGCGTACGCGACTATAGATTTATTTATAGCGCATGATAATCAAACATACAAACATATAGTCTGCATTTTATAGCAACTAAGCAATAAAATTTTAATATCAAAGTATCAACGTATCGTTTAATAAATATAAATTGTCTATATAATTATACTATATATTAGTGATTACTACTCTGCCCAATTCGCCTTTTAGAACTGTCTAGCCTGTTTTATAACTAGCGATAATAATACAGCATATAGACGTTTATTTTATTACCAAGCACAAGATATTGTGGTTGTCAAGCAAATTTTGCAAAATTTTTTTAATTTATTTTACATATTTATCTTGCATAAGCAGTATCTATATGTTATAATCATTTCTGCAACGAATGAATAGGAGAGGAAAGATGATGTACGTAATTAAAAAAGATGGAACGAAAGAAGAATATAACGTTCAGAAAGTAGTAACGGCCGTCAATAAGTCGGCTTACAGAGCTTTAGTCAAGTTTGATGACGAAGATATAGATTTTATTTGCGACTTCGTAAATAAGAAAGTAGCTTCCATGAACAAAGAGTTTATCAGCATAAGCGAGATGCACAACGTCGTCGAGTATGCTCTTGAATCGCTCAATCCTGCCGTAGCAAAGAGCTATAAGGATTACCGTAACTACAAACAAGATTTCGTACACATGCTTGACGAGGTTTATAAGAAGAGCCAAGCCATAATGTACATTGGCGATAAGGAAAACTCTAATTCCGACTCTGCCCTCGTATCCACCAAGAGAAGTCTGATATTCAATCAGCTCAATAAAGAGCTTTATCAAAAGTTTTTCTTGACGAAAGACGAATTACAAGCCTGCCGTGACGGATATATCTATATCCATGATATGTCGGCAAGAAGAGATACTATGAACTGCTGTCTTTTCGACGTGGCTACGGTACTCAAAGGCGGTTTTGAAATGGGTAACATCTGGTACAACGAGCCAAAGACCCTCGACGTAGCTTTTGACGTAATCGGCGATATAGTTCTCTCGGCGGCAAGCCAACAATACGGCGGTTTTACAGTACCTCAAGTAGACAAAATACTTGAACCGTATGCCGAAAAGACTTTCCAAAGACAGTATGATAGATACGTAAATATGGGAATCTCCAACGAAAAAGCCGAAGAAGAGGCTATCAAGGACGTACGCAAGGATATGATGCAAGGCTTCCAAGGCTGGGAATACAAATTCAACACCGTTGCGTCGTCAAGAGGCGACTACCCGTTTATCACGATTACCGGCGGTCTTGGTACTTCAAGATTTGCAAAAATGGCAAATATATGTATGCTTGAAGTTCGCAAAGGCGGACAAGGCAAGAAAGAGTGCAAAAAGCCTGTGCTCTTCCCCAAAATCGTATTCCTTTACGATGAGAACTTGCACGGACCGGGCAAAGAACTTGAAGACGTCTTTGAAGCTGGCGTAGACTGCTCTTCCAAGACTATGTACCCGGACTGGTTGTCTTTGACGGGCGAAGGCTACGTAGCAAGCATATACAAAAAGTACGGCGAAGTAATCTCCCCAATGGGCTGTAGAGCTTTTCTCTCACCTTGGTATGAAAAGGGCGGTATGTACCCGCAAGACGAAAATGACAAGCCTATATTCGTGGGTAGATTTAATATCGGCGCGGTAAGTCTTCACTTGCCTATGATTTATGCGAAGGCAAAGCAAGAATCTCAAGACTTCTACGAAGTACTTGACTATTATCTTGAACTTATCCGCAAACTCCACTTACGCACTTACGAATACCTCGGACAAATGAGAGCGTCTACCAATCCTCTTGCTTATTGCGAAGGCGGTTTCTACGGCGGACATCTCAAATACAGCGACAGAATTGTTCCGCTACTCAAGGCGTCAACGGCGTCGTTCGGTATTACTGCGCTCAACGAATTGCAAGAATTACACAACAAAAAATCTATTGCCGAGGACGGTAAATTTGCTCTTGAGGTAATGGAATATATCAACAAAAAGATAAATCAGTTTAAGGAAGAAGACCACGTGCTTTACGCTATGTACGGCACTCCGGCGGAAAGCCTTTGCGGTCTGCAGGTAGAGCAATTTAGAAAACTCTACGGCATAGTAGAGAACGTAAGCGACAGACCGTACGTAACCAACTCTTTCCACTGCCACGTATCAGAAGACCTTTCGCCTATACAAAAACAAAATCTTGAGAATAGATTCTGGGATTTGCTCAACGGCGGTAAGATACAATACGTCAAATACCCTATCGACTACAATAAAGAAGCCATTCGTACTCTTATAAGAAGAGCAATGGCAATGGGCTTCTACGAAGGCGTCAATCTATCTCTCGCATACTGCGACGACTGCGGTCACCAAGAATTGAGTATGGACGTATGCCCTAAATGCGGAAGTAAAAACCTTACGAAGATTGAGAGAATGAACGGCTATCTATCTTATTCAAGAGTAAAGGGCGATACCCGTCTAAACGAAGCCAAAATGGCAGAAATAAAAGACAGGAAGAGTATGTAACTATGCGATACCACAATATTACAAAAGACGATATGCTCAACGGCGACGGATTGAGAGTAGTTCTGTGGGTCGCAGGTTGCAACCACCACTGCAAAGAGTGCCAAAATCCCATAACTTGGGACGTAAACGGCGGGCTTGAATTTACTGACGCTGAAAAGAAAGAGATTTTTGACGAGCTGGACAAGTCGTACATATCGGGAATCACTTTCTCGGGCGGAGATCCGCTCCACCCTGCCAATATTGACGCAGTAACGGCGCTTGCAAAAGAAATACGCAAAAAGTATCCTAAAAAGACTATATGGCTCTATAGCGGATACGAGTGGGAAGAAGTAAAAGATTGGGATATAGTAAAGTATCTTGACGTAATGGTAGACGGCAAATTCAAAATCGAACTTCTTGACCCAAAACTATATTGGAAAGGCTCTTCCAACCAAAGAGTTATCAACGTGCAATCTACGCTCAAAACAGGTGAAGTCGTACTGCACGCGCAATAAATACTTTGTCAACAAAAGAAACACGATATATACTAAAGACAAAACGGGAGCAAATTGCTCCCGTTTGTTTTATTAAGCTTATTCCGGCGTTAGCTGTTGGTCGCAGTCGCAATTGTCGTCGTGGTCTTGAGAAATATGCCCCACTACGTTCTCTCTTTGCATTATTAATTTATATTGACTGTGAAGAAAATCGAGGTTGCACTCAGAGGCAATCCTCAATGAGCTTCCGTTATTGAAATAAAGATTGTCTACTCTGTCTCTCGTCAGTTTAAGAGAACTGCCGTCGGCAAAAATACACTCGTAATAATACGTTCCGCCTGTGGTAATTCCGTCATACTTCTTAGCTTTTTTGAAAACTGCGTCTTGTCTGAGAGCCGACCAAGCTTCAGCAATAGCATTTATGGCTTCGTCGCCTTCTTGGCTCTCTCCTTTCTTTACACCGTAAACGGTACCGTGTAGGTTTATATACATAGGCGAACTGCTAATACGCACTTCAACTATATTGTCTATGGAAAAATCATAATCTTTCAACGGGTCTGCTTTTTGCCAACTGCCTACGCAAGCCGTAGAAAGCGCCACTGTCAAAAGCGTCAATAACAGTGTGACAAAAACTAAAATTTTCCTTTTCATAATTCCCCCTCCTTTACAACTAAAGTCTAACATAACTTTTTCGTAATTACAATACCTAACGTAAAATAGACAGTATTTATCAAATAAAAAACAGCGGAATAGGTTTGCCTTTTCCGCTGTCGCATTTCTTACTTAAATCAAATTCTTTATTTTGTCGTTGAGCCGAATCCTCCGTCGCGCTTTGCGCTGACTTCATCGTCTACGGTAATGCCGTACTCTATAAATATACCTTGAATAAAGCCGTCGCCTTGGTTGACTACCACTCTCTTTTCCTCATTTGTAGCGTTGGTAAGTTTGCAGAAAATATGTCCCTCGTTGGAAGAGTGGAAATAGTCGCTGTCGATAATACCGACAGTATTGTTGAGTTGCAATCTAAACTTAAAGCCCAGTCCGCTTCTCGGATAACATTTAAGTACCCAATTCTCTTCAATCTCAACGCGAATACCTGTAGGAATCTTAATGGTTTGGTTAGGCTCAAGCTCTATCTTAACAGGGGCAAAAAAGTCATACCCTGCCGAACCCGTCGTCGCCCTCTTTGGCAACTTGATATTATCGTAAATCGCCTTTACGTCATCGCCATCGCCAAACGTGTCAATCCAATCTTTCTTAAATTGTTCAAATGAAACTTTGTGAAATTTTGCTATTTTCTGCATTTATGTATTCTCCTATAATTAAATTTATTAATACGAATCTACCTATTCAAGGAATCCTGCCAAAGTAGAATTCTCCTTTAGAGCTTCGAGTTAAGTAAGTACGAGCAAGATTGCGTCAGTAATTCGCGTAGTAAGAAGGATTCGAATCGCAGGCGTACTATATGTACGTCAAGAGGCGAAGCGAACTTAATGCGCAAATCAGTAGCAAGGCTACCGTACAAACTTAACAAGAATCTCTGTCTTAAAATGTCGCCAACTCTTGCTCAGGCTTTGCCGTCTTTTCGATAGACATAGCCTCAAATACAGGACCTACTCCCTCGTATACTTCATGTTTTCTGAATTTAACTTTTGCGGTAATCTTTACCCAATCTCGTTTTTTAAGAGCTATAACCTGCTTGTATTCGCATACGAAAGCGCCGTAGAAGATATCCGCTTCACAACACGTCATAATATGTCTGCCAAGCACGATAGTATTCTTCGGCAAGGTGTCGTCTACTGCCACAATGCCCTTAAATGACAATATTTTGCCGTCATACTTATCGCCCTCTTCGCAAATATCTCTGTAAAACTCTGCATAATCCTCGTCTTTTATCTCGACTATAGGCGTATTTAGGTCGTACGGCAACGGGTCGGGTATATTGTCCGGCTCGACGTGCCCGTCCTTGTATTCGTAGAGTATATCAATTTTTCTACCTGCCGTCCTTACGATTTTGTGAAATTCCATTTTGTCTTTAGAATTGTCAAAACGATTGAAAATAACGGCTTCGCTAGATTGCATTTTATCAAAAGTCAGTTGACGCATATTAGCATTGAAGTTTAAGAAAGTATTGCTGTCGGCAATCATAAGTACTTGCGCCAATACCCAATTTGACGGCATTACGTCTAAAAACTTACCTACTTCCAACATTCCGTTGTACTCTACGATTACTCGCTGAATGCCGTGTTTCTTTGCGATTACTTCAAGCACTTCGTCATTTATGTCGGCTATATCCTCAACGTATTCGATATGCACGTTGTCAGATGCAAAATACTTAGGCTGATACTCCTCTTCGCCCTCTTCAAAGACAAGAAGCAAAGTCTTCTCGCCCTCGTTGAACCTATCGTCCGTCATCATTTCTTGAATGAACTTGGTCTTTCCGCTCTCCAAAAATCCCGTGAATAAATATACAGGTATCTCCATTTGCCTATCCTTTTATCAAGCCTTTACGCCAAAGAGCTCAATAAGTTTTTCTTGATTTATCTTGCTTCCGATTACGCATATTCTGCCAATAACTTCCCCTCCGCCGTATCTAACGTCAACTTCTTCAGGTACGTAGTCAAAGTGTATCCACTTGCCGTCTTGAGAGCTGACAATACCTTTTGCTCTCAATATTGCGCCGTATTCTCCGCTGTCCAAACTCTCCAAAATAGTCTTGATTCTCTCTTGAGTATACTTGCAAGTCGTTTCTACTCCCCAGCTTGTAAACACTTCGTCAGCGTCGTGTCCGTGATGGTGGTGATGTCCGCAACTACACTCTTCTCCATGTCCGTGGTGATGGTGCTCGTGCTCATGTTCATGTTCATGCTCGTGCTCGTGGTGATGGTCGTGATGGTGTCCGCAACCGCACTCTTCGTCATGGTCGTGATGATGATGTTCATGCCCATGCTCGTGATCATGGTGATGATGTCCGCCACATACCGGGCAAACTTCCTCTTCTTCGAGTTTCTTCAACTCGCCTGCGAGCGATTGAGCATTAGTCATTGCGTCGAAAATCTTCTCGCCCTCTATCTCTTCCCAAGGCGTAGCGACTATTACGGCTTTCTCGTTTAGCGACTTGACGGTATCAAGACAGTACTGTAGCTTGTCCTCGGAAATATCCGTCGTGTGCGACAATACGACACACTTCGCCTGCTCGATTTGATTTTTGTAGAACTCGCCGAAATTCTTCATATACATCTTACACTTCTTTGCGTCTACGACTGCTGTCAACGACGATATTTCGCTGTTGGGAAGCTCAGCCGACAAAACGGCTTGCAATACGTCGCTCAACTTACCTACGCCGGACGGCTCTATGACTATTCTGTCAGGAGCATACTCCGTATATACTTTGTTAAGCGCTTTCTTAAAGTCGCCAACTAACGAACAGCAAATACAACCGCTGTTCATTTCATTAATTTGTATACCTGCGTCTTTCAAAAATCCGCCGTCTATGCCTATATCTCCAAACTCGTTTTCTATAAGCACAATCTTCTGTCCCTTAAGAGCTGAAGACAACAACTTCTTTATCAAAGTCGTCTTGCCTGCTCCCAAAAATCCTGAAATTATATCAATTTTTAGCATATTTCACCTCGCTATAAAACTTTATTTAATTATTTTCCTGCTTATATATTCTACCACTTATTTGATATTTTTACAAACAAAGACATCAATAGTTACTTCGTCAAGACGAAAGTCATAATTGAATTTGGCATGATATTGACGCTTCCGCCAAACTCATACTCTCTGACTTGCCAATCTACGTTATCGTCCGTCAAAACTTCTTTGACTGTCTTATATCCGCTCAAACCTTTCAAATTGATTTTGCGCGACCTATTACTGTCATTGAGTACAATTACACTAATGCTGTCGTCGGGGTTTTTGAAAGCGCAACACTCTACACCGTTGATACCTAAAAAGTCGCTGTAGTTGGAAGAAATTCTGACGCTACCGCGCTTAATATGATTGGAAAAGTGCTTCATGACGTAATATCTCTTGCTGACCTGAAGTAATTGCGTTCCGTCTTCGTCTGTAAGCCAATAGACAAGTCCGTCCTCATATCCGCCTCTCGCTATCGACAGCCACCAACTCCAATCGGTTACGTTGAGCATATTAATATCTCGCATAATTACTTTTCCGCATTTGAATCCCATGGTCATAGTAGGATCTACGCCTATCAAAGTAGGCTCTAAGCCCCACTCCAACGTACAGTATTCGCTCATACTCACGCTGATATTGGGATAATACTTTGCCATATAATCCGCAAAGAGTTCTCTATAGAACACCGACGTAGTCGCGCCGTAAGAGTGCAATGATATATGCGTTACGTCCTCAAAAAACTCATATTTTTCAAATTCCGTCATATACTCGTTGAACTTAGTGCGAGTGGAGAGAATCATCTTGTAATTTCCGCTCTCGAAAATATCCATCTCAAACTTGGTATTGTGTGACAAATTAAATTCTTTGAGTTGGCTATAAAAAGTATCGTAGAACTTGGCAAGCGGTTTTGGGTCATAGTGACAGCCTTCTTGCGTAGCGTCCTCTCCGCCCCATTTCCATTGCGGTTCGTTGACAGGCGATATAAGTATTTCTATATCCTTATCGTACTTACATACGATATTTTCGTAAAGATAATTGACAATTACAAGCATATACTGCGAAAACGCCTCGTAGCACTCTTCTTTGAGATTGTTGTCGTATACTTTTTCGCCGTGCGTCTTTCCGTTGAGCGTCATTAGATAATGCGGAGAATTGGCAAAGAAAACCACCTTGTTTATATTGCCAAGCGAAAGCGCTCTTTCAAAGGTATCGATCACCGCTTGATCTCTATTTTCAAAGTCATAGTTGCTCTCGTTGGCAAATACGCTATAATCTCCGTCAAAGTTGTCAGCGACAAAAAACGATTCCGCTCCTCTCACAGAATCCTCATAGTTGTCTACTTCTACTCCGCCGGCGCCGACGTTATATCGAAAGATATTGAGCGCAAGTCCGCTATCGCCGTAGAGCATTTCCATAGCCGTATCCTTAAAACTTTCGTCCTCAAGCAGACCTAGGTCTTGATATATCCAAGCCGACGATGCTCCAAAGCCTTCCATAGTCTGGTAGCGCTTAGAAGTATCCAGCGAGATAGTAGTCGTCCCAAAGACTACCGCCAAAGAATATATTCCCAATACGCATCCCACCAGCGCAACGGCGCAAGTCAAACAAGCGATGGCTTTCAATACTCTTTTCTTTTTCATTTATCCCTCTATCGTTGGATTCGTCATTATATAAGTCGTGACAGACTTTGCCTTTGACGTGATATATCCGCCGTATTTATATTCTTGCGTTGCCCAATTTAGAGTTTGGGTAGTAACTATCTCTTGGATATTTTCGTATCCGCCCTTGATCTTTATCTGTTTATCTCTCTTGCTGTCGTTGATAACAACAAAAACTATACTGCCGTCTAATCTTTTGAATGCGACGCACTCAACGCCGTTGATACCAAAAGAATCGTTATAGTCCGCGCTTATGCGTACGCTTCCCTCAGTGATATATTTTGAGAACTGTCCCACCGTATAATATCTTCTCGTTGACCAGACGCTGTCTGCTCCGTCCCAATACAAAAGACCGTCTTCGTAATTGTAGTTTTTATGCGATAGCGACAGCCAATAATTCCAACTTACCGCGTCAATCATCTTGAGATCGCGTAGTAAAACTTTTGCAGAATATATTCCCATATCTATACTTTCGCTGATTCCGCTTTTCATAACGCAATACTCGCTTACGCTGACACCTTTTCCCGAAAGTTTGTTTTTTGCGTAATTATTGAATATCACACGTGGCATTTTTTCAATATCCGTGCCGTATGAGTGCAGAGACATGCAGTCTAATTCGTCAAACCAATCATATTTTGAAAACTCGTTTATATAAGTCTTAAACTTCGTCTTGCGCTCGGTAAACTTATAATTACCGCTCTCAAATATATCCATACTGAAATTAGTAGAATTTTTTTCATTGTATTGTGTAAGCTCTTTGTAGAACGTATCGTAGAACTTTGCAAGTTGCTTGGGATCGTAATGACAGCCCTCTTGAGTAGCGTTGCTTCCGCCCCAATCCCATTGAGGTTCATTGACGGGCGAAATCTTTATTTTAATATTAGGGTTGTACTTGCATACGTAATTTTTGTAAAGATAATTTACTATGACGAGCATATATTTCGAAAACGCCGTATAACACTCTTCCTTGAGGTTGTTTTGCAATTTCTCCTCGCCGTGCGTCTTGCCGTTTTTCGTCATAAGATAATGCGGTGAATTGGCAAAAAACACCACTTCTTTTATATTGCCGAGCGAAAGAGCTTTATCAAAGAGTTCTCTTACTCCCCTATCTTTCGTAAAGTCATAATTACTCTCGTCGGCAAAGACCGAATAATCGCCGGTGAATCTCTCCGCAATAAAGAAACTTTCCGCTCCGCGCAAAGGGTCTTCGTACGTATCTACTTCTACTCCGCCGGCGCCGACGTTGTATCTAAAAGTGTTAAGTTCAAGACCGCTATCGCCGTAAAGCGCTTCCATGGTATCGTCTTTTAACGTGGTATTTTCAGACAAACCGAAAGACTGATATACCCACGCAGACGACGCGCCAAAGCCTTGGAAAATTTGATACGTTTGGGTTTCGTCAAGAGTGATAACCGTCTTGCCGTAGTTTACGCCCAACGCATAAAAACCGAATGCCGAGCCGATAATGACGGATATAATA
>CAMWPK010000013.1 GCA_947176115.1 uncultured Clostridia bacterium | reverse complement strand
TTTTTCACTCATTGAATTTAAGCCACCTAAAACTTTACGTTAAATTACTGTTTATATTATATCTTACCGCAAAACAAGTCTAGAGTCAATTGCCTTATAATGAAAAAAGGTCTAAACGTCAAAAGACTTTTAGACCATTACACTTGGTGCGGATAACAAGACTTGAACTTGCACGGCCTTACGGCCATAAGAACCTGAATCTTACGCGTCTGCCAATTCCGCCATATCCGCTTAATATGGAAAATATTTTGTAGTTACTATATTATCAAAATATGATTTCTTAGTCAATGAATATCAAAATGTTTTTAGCAATTATTTATAAACTCTTTGGATTGTAGAAAATAACTGCAATATTTGTCATAAATGCAAATATCGTAAATAAAATATATTGTAAATTCGTCATAAAATAGCAATGTTGTATGGATATTTTGGCATTTGATACAACAGTTGATTAATATTCAACCGTGATTATCTTGCTAAATAGAAGTATTTGTATTATTATTGATATGGATAATTTAGGAATTACTTATTACCTATGCCCTATTTTGACGTATTTGCTAATCTACAGCATTTATGGATAATATTTAGAAGTATAAGTGCTAAAAAGGAGAAAATAATGAGCCAAATAACGCAACCGGCGACAACAAAGCCACAAAAATCCTTAAATATCATATTTGACAGCATAATAGAAATAAATGGGCTAACAGAAATGATAGAAAGCGATGAAAAGCAGGTAATATGCAATTTGGGCGATAGATCGCTTGTTATTACCGGAGAAAGACTTAAAATAGTCAATCTAGACACATCTAGGGGCATTTGCTCCTTATCCGGCAGTATTACAGCGCTAAAATACTCAAAAGGCAAACAAAAGCTATCGTTTTTCAAGAAAATATTCAAATGATACTCTCTGATACGCTTAAACAGCCTTTAGCATTGGCTATATACGCGTCTTTTGGCATAATATTTGGCTTAGTATATTCAGTCAATGCTCTTGCTTGCTCATTTCTAATAAAAAAAGCAATATATAGGCATATATCACAATGCCTATACGTTTTGCTTTACGGCATAGTCTTCTTTGCGATTACTCTCACGCAGTTCAATTACGATTTGAAGATCTATCACTTAATTATTTCCGCATTCTTTACTATCTTGACGTCGCTAACATTATATTTGCCTATAAGAAAGCATCAAAGCTCAATAAAAGCAAAGTGCGACGCACTTAAGATTAAAATAGCGCAGAGCAAGATAGTAAAAAGGTTTAAGAAGTAATAAATCTTCTAAATATGCTTAACTAATTAAAATGACGCATTTTACCGCCACAATCACAGGTCTTGCCGTATCTTATGATACACTCGCCACAAGTGTAATTGTGACAAACGTCACAGAAAAAAGCGTTTTCATAATCGACTTGACCTCTGCAAATACTGCATCTGGGCATAATAACCTCCTAAATCTTAATATTTTTAGTATTGCCCAAAGATTAATGCGTATTCATATTAATAAAACTGAACTCGTTCAATAAAATTGGCTGATTTTAGCCAATTTTTTAACTATAAATAGCAAAATCAGCATAAAATCCCACTAAAAATCACTGTTTGAATTAATAGTAAATGTTTCACAAAAACCGTGAAACATTTACCGAAAAACCAGTTAGAAGAAAGATTTTAGATAAAATTATTCTTATTCTTACTTAATCAATGGATATATATTAGAAAAGATTTGAGTAAAATGTGCATATTTAAGAATATATATTGCTAAAAATTGTTTCACAAGGAACATGGCGAAGAAAAACGGACAAACTGCCAATTACAACCGTGAAACAGCTTAATTTCCCTAATATTTTCACAAATTTACGCGTTTTTGTATTCTGGTAAGCCGGCACAGGGCTATTAAAGCCCAATGCCACCATATGCGCACTATATGCTTTGATATAAACGCCAAACAACGTTCTATACACCAAATCAAATAACATAATATAATTATCTTGCCGTATTTACATGACAAGCAATTAAACTTGATATTTATGCAGAGCAGTAAACTTAAATTTACTATATTGGCAATTATCAACCGGTGTGTTACAAAAGGCATACTCAGCAACACCAAGCTAACTATGGTTGCACTTTTTGTTTACATCACATTTGCAGATTACTTAGCATAGAGTTCAAGCGGTTTTATTTATGTTATAATTGTCGTATTATCAATAATGTTGCACGTGAAACATTATATTTTCAGTTCTTTATTCCCATTGGCAATTTTATTGATTCACACCTGACCATCCCTATGCAATACCAATTAATACTTCTTAAGATCGATTTAACATTATATCAGCTTAAATATTTATATGCCACAGCCCAAATACGGTAGCAATACAAAACACTAAGCCACCTCAAACTATCTAGACCGGCGGGGGAGTAATGACATAATAACAAACCACCGCGTAACAATATAATACATTGCGCGACAAACAGAGCATCAAACCACATTTCATTGGCTATTTTATAATTAAGCAACCTGACGATATAATATGTTTTTATGACGCAAACACATTATCAAGCTATTTGAGAGCAAAGATATCTTAAATATATAAACGTTCTGAGAAACCAGAAAATATGCAACGCCTTAGAATCAACTTTCTTAACGCATTTATATATATGACAAAGCATTACGCGCGAGAGCGACGCAAAGTAGCAGGCAAAGACCAACCTCGCATTATCAGCGACAATCTGATTCGCGAACTCACAGACATTCATTATTACGGTCATTTACAATTTTATCAAACTATCTCACTGGCTATCTCACCGGTTTATATTAATGGCACTAAGACATGGTTATGAATTGATAAATCAAATCTATTCAATTATACCCATGCTTGACACGTTCCACGTGAAAATGATTTCCAAAACATCAACCTTGGCATATTATTACCCTTAATCTTTAGTTTGCCACATTTTCTACATATTAGACTAGTTAATTGCTTAATTAGACAAATTTATTCTTAAATTGCGGTCAAATACATTAGCCCACTACATTGCCACATTTCCAATTTCGATTGAATTGTACTCAATTCATATATTATAATTTGTTAGATCATATCCGCGACCTTCTAATAGCAAAGCCATAATAGATACAGCATCGTCAATTGCAATAACTCTATACTTGAGAACTATCAAACGAAATTTATACTAAATGCGCTTAGCCTTAGCAATTATTATGGTGTTTTCACGTGCAACCTTTACCCAATACCGGCAAAAATCTGCAGACAGTCATTTGCTCGATAAGCATAATATCTACGCCTAATACCAATAAAACTAATTCGATTTAATGCAAACAACTTTAGATATTCGCCATAATAGCTATCGTGACGTTTTGAGATCTTGATTACCAATATAGTAAAAGAGCTATTCAATTATCATAGAATCTATTTAAGATTATTTATCAATGGAGTTTATTTAATTTTCTTGACTGAAACTTTAATAGCATGTATTTTATACCAAATACAAGAGTTGCCTCTAATCCTATAGGGCACAGTATTGGTACTTCATTAGCATTGTTAGAATTGCATACCTGCATTTTTGCTTTTATTTATTGCTTTTATTTGTTTCAAAGTTGCCAATATAAATTAGTACGCAAATTCATAAGTTAACTCTATATCATAAAAGAACTTACTTGATTTTACAATTAATTACATTGCGTCCATTGCATTATATTAACGGTTTTGCGTTGTTGTTTTGTATATTCAAATCTATATTTCTATTCCAAATCGCTTTGATTTCTACAGAAGTCAAATTAGATTATACCGTTTATATACTATTCACGCCTTATTTACTATTTCAACCTACTAGATAGAGTATTTGCGCAATTATAAAAAACCAATGGACATAAACGTAATGTTACACGTGAAACATGGTATACTTTTGAGCTTTACTATTTTGACACTTTTGGCACATAATATTGCATATAGAAGCCGATAGTACGATATAATTAGTCGCACCATTGCAAAAAACTATCCAAAAGCAACAATTTTGGGTACAATTATGCTCATTGGTGATAACAATCGCTAATTGGAGTAAATTATTCGTTGCAATTGTATGCGAAAGAATAGTACGTCTATTATTTAACCGGATAATAAATACCTTACTTCCATTAGCAGAGCCATTAAGCGTTATCATTTGATATAACACAGAATAAAAAATGTTGACCAATGCAATCTCAATAGACAGCATAATAGCTTTTTGCGCAATTATCTAAAAATCATGCTAATTTATAGTCAAGAGGTCGCAGATTATTTTTTGAATATCATTATTTCAATACATGCATATATAATACGTCTGCTATTGAAAAAACTATGATTTTTAGTTTTGAATAGTTTTTTGTGAAAATTTGCCTATGCTATAGTATTGTATAGCAAAATTCCGGCTACATTCTGTCTATATTTTTATATTTCGACTGTTTTTTGATTATTATATATAATAATCAAAGTTGAAAATTTAAGTCTTTTATCTTATTGATTTATTATGTAAAACCACCTATTTTAACAACAAGACATGAATATCCTACTTTAACTATGCAGTATACGAATGTGGGTGCAAAATAAAGTAGTGGCAATTTACTTGACAGTTACTTGCTATTTATTTATAATAATAAAGCGTAATTATTTTTTATATAAAAAGGAGACAATAGATATGAAACAGACGTATCAACCCAAGAAAAGACAAAGATCAAAGGTTCACGGCTTCCGTGAGAGAATGCGTTCAAAGAGCGGTAGAAACGTAATTAAGAGACGTCGCAATAAGGGCAGAAAGCAACTCACCGCTTAATAGAGTATGCAAAAAAAGTACAGGCTGAAAAACGGCAGAGTATTTAGATATCTGCGCTTAAAAGGGCAAAGCAATGCCAACAAAATGCTTGTACTTGTCCACGCCCCTTCCAAGTTCCCTTTGAAGGTGGGTTTTATCGTAAGCAAAAAAGTTGATAACAGAGCAGTTGTGCGCAATAAGATCAGACGACGTCTAAGAGAAGCGTTTAGGGCAATGATCCCGTATCTCAAGGACAACGTAAATTATATTGTGATCGCAAGAGAAGTAAGCGGTGAAGCGAATTTCGAGGAACTGGCAAACAACCTTGCGCATTTGATAATCAAAAGCGACTTACTTGCAAGAAAGATCGACGACGACGTAGTTGAAAGATTAAAACTCAAACAGAGCGTATTGGAAAAGGCAAAGTTTGATTGAGGCGTACGGACGATAAATGAAAAGCGGAAATTTTTTTATTCAATATTATAAGCAATTTATCAATCCCGCGGTGGGTGGCAAGTGCAAACATATTCCGTCGTGTTCGGCATATATGGGACAAGCCATAGCCAAAAAAGGATATATCAAAGGCTCTGCAATGGGCGTAGCTAGGATATTGAGGTGCAATCCCTTTTCAAAAGGCGGATATGATCCCGTAAAGGATAATCTTAAAGGAAAAGCAAAATGGCTATTATGAATTTTAGTTTGCTTGCTGCGGTTAGTTCTATTTGGAAACCAATCATCAGCTTGCTACATTGGATGAACAGCGGTATCGGCAACTTCGGTTGGACGGTAGTGGTGTTTTCTATTATGTTGCGCTTATTGCTTTTGCCGTTAGACGTATGGCAGAAGATGATTATGCGCAAGCAAAAAGCTAAAATGGACGCAATACGTCCTCAGCTTGAAAAAATCCAAAAACAATACGCCAATAGACCCGACCTTCTAAGGCAAAAGCAATACGAACTTCAAAAGGGTTCTATGAATATCTTTACTTCTTGCTTGCCAATGATTTTCACGCTTGTGATATTCTACGTGGTATTCCAAGGATTTAGGCAGTATATCGTGCAATACAATCAAGACAAAGTAACCGAATTGTACAATATATATCTGCAATTCTTCAAAGACCCTGACAACGTAGAGCAGATCTTGAAAGTCTACAATGAACAACTCATTGCGTCAGGTAAAACCGCAGTTGATACGTATTTGAGTGGCGATGGATTCATCGAAGGCTTTTTCCCGTCATACGATTATATACGTCAAGCGGGACTTATCGACCAACTTAACGCATCTTTGGTAGACAAATATCCTCTTGAAAGTTGGCTTTGGGTCAAAAACGTGTTTATGTCGGATACTTGGGCGAACGTAATACCTAGCCTTGACAACTTCACTTCAACGAAGTTGGGCGGTATAGGCGCAACTGTTCCGGACATTGCCGGCGTATCGTACGATCAGCTTATGAACCCTATAATCGACAATTATAACAAGACAAGTTTTTGGAATATGAGTAAATGGAACGGTTATTTTATACTTCCTATACTCTCAATTGCGACTAGCTTTTTGTCAACAACGTTGCAACAAAAAATGCAACCTGTACAAGTTACGGGCGATCAAGCTCAACAAAAGCAACAACGCATAATGAACAAAACCATGACGTATCTTATGCCACTCATACTCGGCTTCTTTGCGATAATGTACAGCGCGGCATTTGCAATATACTACTTCGTCAGCAACTTTATGACGATGGCAACATCTCTTACATTCAATCTTATTGTAAAGAATATGGACAAGAAAAAAGCAAATCAGCCTATTATTATTCAAAAAAACGCCGATAATAACGGTAAAAAGTCTAAAAAGGCAAAAAGATAAAATAGGTAAAACTAGATATCTAGATATACGGTTATAGATTATTAGAAAAAGATACTCTTGTATCTTTGAGGAGAAATATATGAAAAGTGTAGAAATTACTGCAAATAGCTTTGACGAGGCGCTTGAGCAAGCTCTTGAAGAACTTGGTCTTGACAAGAGCCAAGTCGAAGCAGAAAAAGTAAAAGAAACGGGACTTATTCGCAAAAAGATTACCGTAAAAGTTACGCAAAAAGTCACCGGAGCTACAATGGTAAGCGATTTTGTCAACGGTATTATTCAAAGAATGAATATCAACTGCACCGCCGAGGTTGAAGAGAAAGAAGACGCTTTTTATATCAATCTTACCGGCGACGACACAGGCGTACTCATTGGATATAGAGGAGACGTCTTAGACGCGCTTCAATACCTTTCGCTTTTAGTGGTCAACAAGAACAATCCTGACAACAAACGACTTGTTATCGACGGTGAGAACTACAGAGAAAAGAGAATCGCAACTCTATCTAAACTTGCTAAGAAGATTGCTTTCAGAGTTGCTAAATCCCACAAGGCAGAATCTCTCGAGCCTATGAATCCATTTGAGAGAAGAATTATCCACTCAGCTTTGCACGACGATAGATTCGTTACGACGGAAAGCCATGGGGAAGAACCCAATAGATATATCGTCATCTCTCCCAAAAAGCCTGCTTTCGATAGAGAAAGAGGAGATAGAAGGAGCGACAGAGTAAACAGAGATAGGAGAGATAACCGTCAATCTAAACCAAAGACGGAAAATCAAACCACCGCAACTCAAACTCAAGAGCCACGCAACTTTAATAAAACCGGCGTAACAAGAATGAAAACTTACGGCGGAGATATGAAGAAATTTTTCTGATTAAAAAGAGCGGTAAATACCGCTCTTTTCTTTTTATTAAATAATGGTGAAAAATGAAAGACAAAAGTAATTTGAATAAATTTGACAATGAATTTTGGACTGCTTTGGATAGTTTAATTGCTTTGCGCAAAATCATAATTGACAGACCAAAGGGAACAGTTCACCCAAAATATAATAATATAATTTACAACGTTGATTACGGTTATTTGGAAAATACAAAATCTATGGATAACGAAGGCATTGATATATACGTTGGCTCAAAAAGCGGAAAGAGTGTGGATAGTATAATTTGCATTGTGGATTTGCTAAAAAACCAAAGTGAAATTAAAATACTGTTGAACTGCACTGACAAAGAAAAACAAACTATATATAATACTCTGAATAACAATCCAAATATGAAAGGTATATTGATAAATAGAAGTACTTTTTAAGCAACCAATCCAAATAAAAAATAGGTAAGAAAATTTTGCGATGTGCCATTTTCTTTCAATGCTTAATTTAAGCGGTCTTAGAATTTATTTTATTCTATCTCAAGTTTTTCACAATCAAAATACGGGCTATCTAAAAACTCTAATAGCGTCATATCAAAGCCTTTCGCTAGCATTATTACAGTCTTAAAATTAACGCTATTATTTCTGTTCTTTAAGATAAATCCTAACTGACTATGTGAAACACCGCTATTTTGTTCCAACCTATATTGCGACATATTCTTCAACTTAAGCAATTCTTTAATTCGCAAAGATAAAGCCATATTAACAGTCATTATTACTTCTTTTTCCATAATTATATCTTATAACGTTACGCTACACAAGTTACGCTACATATGTAGCGCATTTGCTTGACAGACTTAGTTTATGCATTGTAAAATATAAAAAAACTTAAAAGGAGGTACATCTATGAAGAAGAACGTAAAAATCTTTTTGTGCATAGCAATAGTATCAATTGCTATACTATCTTTAGTCGCTTGTGGTGGCAATAGTAATTTAACAAAAGAAAACTTTGATAAAATTACTTGCGCTACGCTCAATTACGACACTATGCAATATGAAGGCGGAATGACTTTTGCAGAAGTCAAAAGTATTTTGGGCGAACCTGACGATAGCGCTAGCACAACGATAATGGGCACCACTTCGACAGCTTACGTATGGGGAAACGAAAAGAAAAATATAACAGTTTCTTTTATTGACGGGAAAGCAATAATGAAAGTTCAAGCAGGACTTTAATTCAATAATTTTTCTCCAAAAAGACAAGTAAGCAGTATTGCTTACTTGTCTTCATATTTAGGCATATTGCACAAATTATATAAATCCTTTTTAATTCTATCAACACCTCAAGTCGAAGCGCAACGGCAAGATAATGCGTATACTAGACTATTTTTAAGAGAGAACGCTCGCCGAACTTTTTATTTTCCTAAGCAGAATTTACTGAATATCGTATTGATAATATCCTCGCTTGCGGTATTACCCGTAATAACACCAAGCGTAAAATATGCCTCTCTTAAGTCTATCAGGCTACATTCGGTGGGAAGAGAAGAGTAGCTTAATTTTGCGCTCTTAAGGCTTGAAATAGCCTGTCGTATTGCTTGCGCGTGACGCTCGTTGGTGATTATATTGCCATTGGTATCCACGCTTGAATCTATAAAAGTATTTATTATTTGCTTTTTAAGTTGGTCAATACCTACGTTGTTTTTTGCGCTTATTTTAATACCTTTACGATTATCTTGCGCCGTATCGCACTTGTTTATAACCAATAGTACTTTGTTGTTACTGTCAAAACTCTTTATTAGATTATTTTCGTATTCGTTGAGTTGCCGTCCGGCTTCGGTGACAAACAAGACTATATCGCTACCTTTTGCGACCTGAATACTTCTCTCCACGCCCAATGCTTCCACTATATCGCCTGTTTCGCGTATGCCCGCAGTATCTATGAGTTTGAGCATAACTCCGTTTACTTCGACGTATTCTTCTAAGCTATCTCGAGTAGTGCCTGCAATATTGGTTACGATAGCCCTATCCTTACCAATGAACGCGTTGAGAAGAGAGGACTTTCCGACGTTGGCTTGACCTACGATTGCTACGCTGATACCTTGACGGATATATCCGCCTACCTTTGCGGTAGAATTGAGTTTTTCTAAGTGTGTTATTAAATCGTCTGTAGTCTTATTAGCGTTGGACTTTGCTTCCTCTTCCATTTCTTCGGGATAGTCCAGGCTAGCTTCAAGTTCGGATATACAATCGAGAAGCGTATTTTGCAAGGCAAGAATTTGCTTGGCTATATCTCCCGTGGAAAGTCTATAACTTGCGTTGAGAGATGCTACGCTCTCGCTGTTTATCATATCGATTATACCTTCGGCGTCGCTCAAAGCTATCTTACCGTTGAGAAAAGCGCGCTTGGTAAATTCCCCTTTGTCGGCAATCTCACATCCCTGTCTTAGACAAGCCTTGAGAACCTCGTCTATCAATCTCATACCGCCGTGGCATTGAAATTCAACTATATCTTCGCCTGTGTAGGAATGAGGAGCTTTGAAATATACCGCCAAAATATTGTCCTTAAATACGCCTACGTCAATACTGCCGTAATACATATAGTTGGGCTGAGCGTCCTTAAAACTTGCAAGTTTTTTGCAAGTAAAAATAGAAGATGCAATCTCTAATGCTTTATCTCCGCTCATTCTAATGATGGCTATTGCTCCGCGCCCTACGGGAGTTGAAATAGTGGCTATGGTTTTCATAATTAAATTATATCATAATAATCATTGCGTTTGCAAATAATACGCGCTTATGATATAATTATGTTGTTTTAAGAGCAAAGGATTGAGATTTCTCCGCTACACTTCGCTTTGGTCGAAATGACAGTATGCGACCTAAAATACTGTTAAGTAAAAAGGAAGTTGTTCGCATAGAGAAGAGAGATATACCAATCTAAGTAGTTTTATTTTAAGAGTAAATACGAAGGAAAAGCAAAATGCTAGATATCTATCAAAAGAATTACGACGCTATTGTAATAGGTTGCGGACACGCAGGAGTTGAGGCATGTCTTGCTTTAGCGCGCCTCGGACACAAGACTTTGGCGGTAACTTTATCTCTTGACGCTATAGCCTTTATGGCTTGCAATCCTGCGATTGGCGGTACTGCAAAGGGACATTTGGTCAGAGAAATAGACGCGCTTGGCGGACAGATGGGAATATCTGCCGACAATAATTTACTTCAAATTCGTATGCTCAACATGGGTAAAGGTTCGGCGGTACAGTCGCTTCGCGGACAAGCCGACAAAACTCTTTATCACCACTATATGAAAAGTATTATGGAAACTACGCCCAACTTGGATATTTTGCAGGGCGAAGTGGCTGAGATACTTACTAAAAACGGCGCGGTATACGGCATAACTACGACCTTGGGACAGACCTTTTATGCGGACAGTATCGTAGTAGCTACGGGAGTATATCTCAATGCGCATATTATTATAGGCGACAACGTAACTAAGACGGGACCCAACGGCTTTTCAAGAGCTACAAAACTCACAGATAGCTTGATAAATCTTGATATTCCCACGAGAAGATTTAAGACGGGTACGCCTGCAAGAGTAGATAAAAACAGCATAAATTTCGACGTTATGCAAATACAGAAGGGCGACGATAATATATATCCATTTTCCTTTATGACGAAAGGATACGTACCCAATAAAGAGGTATGCTATCTCACTTATACCACGCAAAAGACAAAAGATATTATTATGGCAAATATTGACAGATCTCCGCTCTATAACGGTTCTATACACAGCATAGGACCGAGATACTGTCCGTCTATTGAGGATAAAGTCATGAGATTTGCCGATAAAGAACGCCATCAAATCTTCATTGAGCCGGAGAGTAGTCTGACAAACGAAATGTACGTGCAAGGTATGAGTTCGTCTTTGCCTTTCGACGTACAACTTGAGATGTATAAGTCGGTAATAGGCTTGGAAAACGTCAAGATTATGAGATTTGCTTACGCAATAGAGTATGACTGCATAGACTCGCTTTGTCTGACACCGTATCTTATGGTAAAGCACGTCAAAGGTCTTTTCTTAGCGGGACAGCTCAACGGCAGTAGCGGATACGAAGAAGCGGGCGCGCAAGGTCTTATTGCCGGCATAAACGCTTCGCTTTATCTAAAAGAAAAACAGCCTTTGGTATTGACGAGAGATTCGTCGTATATAGGCGTACTTATCGACGATTTGGTTACTAAGGGTACCAACGAGCCTTACAGAATGATGACTGCAAGGGCGGAACATAGACTGCTATTAAGACAGGAAAATGCAGACAAAAGGCTTACTCCTATAGGAAGAGAAGTGGGCTTAGTCAACGACGATAGGTGGCAGTCTTTTGAAAAGAAGATGCAGACGATAGAAAATATATCTAATATATTAAATAAATCTTTGCCTCCAAAAGAATTTAGACAGTTTTTTGAAAACATTGGCGAGCCTGTACCAAACAACGCTCTATCTTATAAAGATATGCTTAAAAGAGCAAACGTAACTTTTGATATGCTTATGCAGAACTTTGAAGAACTCAAAGACATAGATAGAAGATGTCTTGAAGAAGTAGCTACGTCTATCAAATACGAAGGCTATCTCAACAAACAGCAGGCTGTCATTGAAGATATAAACAAACTTGAAAATAAATCGCTTCCGCAAGACATAGATTATAGCCAAATAAAAGGTCTGAGAATTGAGGCAAGACAAAAACTTGACAAAATAAAACCTCTCAACTTAGGTCAGGCTTCGAGAATAAGCGGAGTATCACCGGCGGATATAACGGTGCTTTTAGTGTATCTTTCCAAGACGGGTAGGTAATTATGGAACTGAATATTCTTAAAGATTATTTGCTAAATAATTATAAAAATTCTTGCGAAAACAGTGATATTTCACTTTACTTGACTAAATTCTCACTTTATTACGCTAAATTGATAGAGTGGAACTGCAAATTTAATCTGACGGCTATCACTCAACCTGACGACGTACAAATAAAGCATTTTATTGACAGTATATTGCCTAACAATTTGCTTGATAAAAGCAATAATATTTGCGATATAGGTTGCGGTGCAGGCTTTCCCAGTATTCCTTTAGCAATTCTCAATCTCGACAAAAAGTTTACTTTGGTTGACAGCGTAAATAAGAAGATTACCTTTATAAATTATATCATAGAATTGCTTGATTTACAAAACGTAACTGCAATACATTCAAGAGTAGAGGACTTTGCCAAAAATAATTTCCAAAGTTTTGACGCATGCGTAGCAAGAGCCTTAGCAAGCATGCCTACGCTTGTGGAATATACTTTACCTCTTATCAAAAAAGACGGCTTTTTATTTGCCTATAAAGGTATAAATTATAAGGAAGAATTAGAACAATGTTCAAAAATTCTCCATATTCTAAACGGAAAATTACAAGCCGTAGAACAATACGATTTGACTGAAGAAGAAAAAAGATACGTGCTGGTAATACAAAAAATGGGAGATTGCCCAAAAAAATATCCGAGAATTGGCAATAAACCTAGACTTCAACCTATATTAGGATAAAAATTTATGTTGCATATCTAAAATTTCTTTGATATAATAGAGTTGAACGGTATTTCAAAAGCAAACAGGAGGAATTATGAAAAATAATTTTGATAAGAATTTGGGTATAGACAGCGATTTTACTACCTACGATAAAAACGGTAATCTAAACGAAGGCGTAGAAATAATGCCTTTGGAAAGCATAGTTCCCAATCCTAATCAACCGAGAAAAAAATTTGACGAAAGTTTGCTTGAAGAACTTGCTGTTTCTATAAAGAACTACGGAATTATTCAACCAATCATAGTTTGTCCTGCAGGCGGTGGAAAATATCAAATCGTAGCAGGCGAGAGAAGATACAGAGCTAGTAAACTCGCCGGTATAGCTACTATTCCCGTCATCAAAAAATACTATACTGAAAAACAAATTAAAGAGATTTCTCTTATAGAGAATCTTCAACGTCAAGACCTCAATCCTATTGAAGAAGCTCAAGCGTATAAGGCCTTGATTGACGAATATGATTTCACTCAAGAACAACTTGCAGATAAATTGGGCAAATCGCGTCCTGTAATTACAAATTCTTTAAGACTTCTCACTCTCAATCCGGTCGTAATAGATATGGTTGTCAACGGCAGAATATCGGCAGGTCACGCAAGATGTCTTACTTCTATTAAGGACTACGTAGTACAACACACTTATGCTTTGGCTTGTTGCGATAAACAACTTAGCGTAAGACAGTTGGAACTCATGGTACGCAATTACCTTAAGACTGACCCTAACGACCCTGAACGTAAAAAGAAAGAGATACCTGAATTGACGGTCGAACTAAAAGATTTGGCTAATATAATGCAAAGAAAATTCGGTACTAAAGTCAATGCAGTCGGAAATAACAACAAGGGTAGAATATATATAGATTATTATTCCACTGCCGATTTAGATAGAATTTATGAGATACTTGAAAAAATAAATTAATCATTTTATAAATAAAAATAAAATTAGGCATAGCTTCCGCTATGCCTTTTTTGAATTCAAATGGATTACGCATTTTTTATAAGTAATTATATATTTTTCTGTATATCTTGCCAATTTGAGTTGGTAAGTATTTCGGCATTTTCGCCACTGAAGAAGTCAGCCGTTATTTCACCTTTTAACCAATACATAAACCACGCTGTCATATAACCGTCAGCATAGGGTAACATATCACCGTGATCAGTATTTATTCGCCTTGCCATAATCTTTTGAACGTCATTAGATATTGCATTATATTTTTCTTGCATAGACCATAACGGCGATATTCCGTTGTCGCCACCGTCGCCCGCATCTAATGTACCCGTACCCGCTGTAAAGAAATAAGGAATAGATAAACCTCTTATGTCGTAAGGCGCTTTCAATACGCCTTCGGATATACCTGACGACGGTGCGCTTGCTGTATAGATTACTTTATAGAGGTTGCCATTATCTTGCGCTGTTACTGCGTTTATAGATCCTAAACCTCCTTGCGAATGTCCGCCGACACCAATATTATCAATGTCAATTTTGCCGTAAAATTTACTTGCGCTGTCTGAATTAAGCATAAGTATATAGTTAAGACTTGCAGACGAGGACTCTCCCGTACCTGAATTTTTGTCCTCATTTCCTATAACAATAAAACCCCAACTTGCAAGATGATCGAATATAGGCTTATATTTTGAAGCGGGTATGCCTGTACCGTTTACCATTACAACAAGCGGATATGTATTGTCAGTATTTTCCATTTCGGTAGGATACCAGATTTCATACTTTTTCCATTTATCTTTGTTAGCATTTTGCTCATAATATGAAACTTGATAACTACCTTTTTGAGTGTACTTTTTCTCTATTGGGGCGGTTGTTTTAACATTATCAAAGTAGTTATCTTTTACTGCAGGTTGTTTACTTGCCCAAGTAAAAAAGACCACGATTGCGACAATAATTACTGCTATGACAATACTGATAGTTGTTAGGGTTATTTTTATTGTTTTTTTCATTTTTCATCTCCTTGACTTTTGTAATAAACTTTGTTATATTATAGTGGAACATTTGTTACAGTAATTTTATTTTAACTAAATGCACTTATTTTGTCAATGTAATTTTACCCGACAAATACTATTGAAACAAAAGCAAGGAGAATGTTCCATAATGAAAAAATATGTTGACGAAGGCTCAGACTTTATAAGAGAGTGTATAGGACAAACAATAATCTCATTAATGAAAATAAAAGATTTTGAAAATATAAGCGTCAGCGAAATTTGCAAGGTGGCTCATATCGGAAGAACTACATTTTATCGCTACTTTGGAACAAAGAACGGAAAAACGAATTCTCTGTACTTTTGGTTATTAAACGGTTGGAATAAATTATACGATAAAAAATTATTATTACCTGAACAAGACGAAAAATTTTTAACATACCTTTACTCTATAAAAAACGAATTAATGATTCTTAACACAAACGGATTTTCGGGAATTATATATTCGTTGATTTTGGAAGTTTACGGAGCGCAAGGAAATGAACCTTATAAGTATCTGAAATATGCCGGCGCAGGAATTTGGCTTGGAGTTATAAAAGGTTTGTTAGATAATCGTTTTAATGATAGCCAAGAAATTGTTTTGAATGATATTCGGGGCGGTATAATATCATTATTATCAAAAAGTGTACAATATAATTAATGAAATAAAATTAGCCTATATTATATATATTTCATTTCCATCGTTATACTGTGGGATAGGTTAAGATTCTTCGACTTCACTTCGTTTCGCTCAGAATGACGCCTATTTAATAAAAAATTCTCTACAAACTTTTTATCTTAAATTTGTAGAGAATTTAATACCTATTACTTATTACTTGTTATTTTTTACCTATCTATTATCTTGTTCTTATCGGCAAAATAAGATACAAATATTCATTGCTCTCAATCGGGGTAATTACTACCGGATTACTGCTATTGGATATTTTGATAGATATATATTCGTCACTGCTATTTTTAATGCAATCAGTGAGATATTTAGCGCTAAGACTAATGGTTACGTCTTTACCTTTAGTAAAAGTATTTATTACTTCTTTTATATTACTCATACTGGTATTGCAATAAATAGACATTTTGCCTTCTTTAATATCTATCTTAATGTAATTACTCTTGTCTTGCTTAGCTATTACGTCAACTTTGTCCATGCTGTATTCAAGACTTGCTCTATCTACTGTTACTTCAGTCTCAAAATTCTTAGGAATAGTAGACTCGTATTTTATAAAACTTCCGCCTATTAGAGAAGTAACAATCTTACTATTTTCAAATTCAACCATCATTTTCTTTTCGTTGAATTGAATATTTACCATCTCTTCATCATTCTCTAAGAGTTTGGAAATCTCGCTTAAGCTCTTTGCCGGAACTATTATACTTGATTCTTTTTGTTCTTCGGCAAGTTCTTTGTTGCAAATTGCAAGTCTGTAGCCGTCAAGACCTACGCTTCTTATTTGCTTTCCTTTTATTTCAAGCAAACAACCTTTAAGCTGTTGTCTAATATCTTCGGTAGACGTAGCGAATATAGTCTTATTTACAAGGTCTTTGAAATCCTTTTGTTTAATAGAAAGGGAAGTGGTATATTCTTGATCCTCAATAGCGGGGTATTCGCTTATATTCATGGTTGCTATATAAATAAAGCTGTCGCAGTGAGAAATATATAGCTTGTCCGCTTCTATTTGAGAATCAAACTCAATTATATTTTCCTTGCTTATCTTTCTTATATATTCGCAAATAGTTCTTCCCGGAACGAGTACTTCTCCTTCCATAATGATATCTGCTTTTATTTTCATTACGATAACAAACTCAATATCCGTTGCCATTATCGTCAAAGTATCGCCGAAAGCGCTAAATTTAATGCCTTCTAATATAGGCATACTCTTTTTTGAAGGAAGAGCCTTCATTACTTTTGATAAAGCGTCTGACAAATCTGTTCCGTTGCAAATAAACTTCATTTATACACCTCTTTTGGTTTAATATATGTCTCTTATACACA
>CAMWPK010000012.1 GCA_947176115.1 uncultured Clostridia bacterium | reverse complement strand
TTTATTTATGGCAGTAAGGATATAGCCAGACTTTGTAATATGCGATTAAAAAAGTATCATATCCGTAAGATGAAAGGCTATGGGCATTGCGGATTTTATCGGGAAGATCCTGTTGAGTGGGTAAAACAATTTATTCTGTAAGGTAACATAAACAGTAATTTAGCGGAGAATATATGTGAAATGCGCGAAAAGAAATGATAAATAGCGAGAGAAAATATCTAGAGGTAAAATTTATTGAATAAATTGGATAACAATGAAGAATATGATAAAGAATTAGACTATCTTGACCTTAATGACGAACTTGATCAAGAGGGTAATGTATTGCCTGAAAAGACAGAGTTGACGGAAGATTTGATTTGCGGAGATAAAGAAGCCAAAAAAGCTGTTGAGTCTATATACAAGAGTCTAGATTTCGCATACGGTATTTATGAACCGCACCACCTTTTAGGAGCGTTGAAATATTTATCGTATTCAATATCAATACTGTTTTTTCTTACGAGTATATTTTTAGTCGTTTATATGTTGGTGATAAGAATAGATCAATCTCAAATTCCAATGATAGTGGCTCCGGCAATATTATGTTTATTCTTCGGGCTATTTTCTATGTATTTTTTTATAATAAGAGATAAATCCAAAAAAGTATGGTGGTATAAAGATTCGAGAAAAACGGTAGCAATATATAAGTCTGCAAGAAAATCGGAAGAAAGTGATATTATTATATACGTAAATAAGAATTATCAATACCGTTATTATCAAAAAAAGCAGGAGTGGAAGAAGAATAAGTCGCAGTGTATGGATACGAGATTGTTATTCAAGCATCTAAACGGCAAATTGAGAATAGAAAATCATAAGAACGGCGACGTGGAGATATATACGCGCAATCCCCAAAGGGATTCTCTCAGCAACAGGGAAGCAAATCAAAAATCTGCGCGATTAGTAATCAAAGATGGCGTTCCTAATTACGTTGAGCATTGGTATTCTTCACACGAGCGCGGTAGGAGTAACGTGAGCGAACGTTTTGAATTTATCGAAATCAACACAGATAGATACGTGGAAATACCAAAATCGTTTATTACGTTTTGTCAAATACATGGGATAGAACCTCTAGAAGAAAACCAATATTTACGCTATGTCTAAGAAGATATTGCTAATATTTATAAAGACCTGCAAAATTGCAGGTCTTTATAAATTCTTCGTCTTAAAAATATACATTTCAATACGCATATGATATAATATTAGCAAACGATATCGGGAGGCGCGTTATGTGGATTGTTGTGGCTGTATTGTCTGCTGTTTTTGCAGGACTGACAGCAGTGCTGTCTAAAGGCGGTAATGAAAAAGCCAATTCGGACGTAGTCATTGCATTGCGTATTTCCGTTATCTTTGTCTGCTCTTGGATTATCGTATTCGCTATGGGCGCGTACAAAGCCATTGCAGATATGAGCGTAGAAGCTATAATATCCATCGTACTTTCAGGATTATCTACAGGCGCATGCTGGATATGTTATTTTAAGGCATTGTCAATAGGCGACGCGTCAAAGGTCGCCGCCGTAGATAAATCGAGCGTAGCCTTATCGGTTTTGCTCGCAATTATTATCTTCCCGGATGAGCGTTCCCTTTGGTGGGTAAAACTTATTTGTCTTGTAGTCATAATCATAGGTACTGCGCTTATGACGGATATTAAACGAGATGACGGCAAAAGAAAAATTGCTTGGCTAATATTTGCCTTGCTTTCGGCAGTGTTTTCTACGGCGACGTCTTTACTTGGAAAGATAGGAACTCAGGACGTAGATTCAAATGCCGCGACAGCTTTAAGAACGTGCGTTATTTTAGTTATGGCTTGGCTAATAGTATTTTGCAAAAGGGAAACAAAGTATATTAAGGAATTGAAAGGCAAAGAGATTTTCTTCTTGATACTTTCGGGAATTACTACCACCGCAAATTGGTTTTGTTATTATTACGCAATTCAAAAAGGACAAGTCAGCATAGTAGTTCCTATTGATAAAATGAGCATACTCGTCACCGTAATCTTTTCGTTAATTTTCCTCAAAGAAAAACTATCTGTAAAAGCGTGGATAGGTCTTGCTTTACTGTCGGCGGGTACTATTTGCATGGCAGTATTTACTTAGAACAAAAAAAATTCAAAAAATTTGCTATAAGCCTATTGACATAGTAGGTAAGTAGGTGATATGATTATATCAATCTCAAAAGTAAAAGAAGCACTTTCTTTTATTTTTTTGTAAGGAAGGTAAAATATGCTAAACTATTTTGAAAAACTTGTCAGAGAAAATTTTCGGTTTGGACGAATGTGGCGATGTTAAAAGCCGAAAGAGGCCAGTAGCAAACCAAGAGATATAATTCAACAATAACCCAATTAAGGTATAAAAACAAATATATTAAATAAAAACTAATAAGATAATAAGGAGATATAACAATGTCTAAGAATAAATATAAATTTGAAACGCTTCAACTTCACGTAGGTCAAGAACAGCCCGATCCCGCAACGGATGCAAGAGCAGTTCCTATATACCAAACAACTTCATACGTTTTTAAGAATTCCGCTCACGCGGCGGCTAGATTTGGACTGGCAGACGCGGGAAACATATACGGTCGTTTGACCAACTCTACTCAAGACGTATTTGAGCAAAGAATATCAGCCCTTGAGGGCGGTGTAGCGGGCTTGGCTCTCGCTTCGGGCGCGGCCGCTATTACGTATACTTTGCAGGCTCTCGGTCAGAACGGCGGTCACTTTGTAGCGCAAAAGACGATATACGGCGGAAGCTATAATCTTCTTGCGCACACGCTTACCAATTTTGGTATAACTACTACTTTTGTAGATATTCACAATCTCAAAGAAGTAGAGAAAGCTATAAAGAAGAATACCAGAGCTATTTATATCGAAACGCTTGGCAATCCAAACAGCGATATTCCCGATATCGACGCTTTGGCAGAGCTTGCTCATAAGCACGGATTACCGCTAGTCGTAGACAATACTTTCGGTACGCCGTATCTCATTCGTCCTATAGAGCACGGCGCAGATATCGTAGTACACTCGGCGACAAAGTTTATCGGCGGTCACGGAACTACGCTCGGTGGAGTAATTGTCGATTCAGGTAAGTTCGATTGGAAAGCGTCGGGTAAGTATCCTGCAATTGCCGATGCAAACCCCTCTTATCACAACATATCTTTCGTAGATGCGGTCGGTCCTGCTGCGTTCGTTACGTACATCAGAGCAGTATTGCTTCGCGATACAGGCGCAACGCTTTCGCCGTTCTCAGCATTCTTGCTCTTGCAAGGTACGGAAACGCTATCTTTGCGACTTGAGCGTCATGCGGAGAATACAAAAAAGGTAATCGAGTATCTTTCCAATCATCCGCAAGTAGAGAAAGTCAACCACCCGTCTTTGCCCGATCATCCTGACCACGCTCTTTACGAGAAGTATTTCCCAAACGGTGGCGGTTCTATTTTCACCTTTGAGATTAAGGGCGGAGCAAAGGAAGCGCATAAGTTTATAGACAATCTTAAAATATTCTCGTTGCTTGCCAACGTCGCAGACGTCAAAAGTCTTGTTATTCATCCGGCTACGACCACGCACAGCCAGCTTACGGAAGAAGAACTCGCTGATCAGGGTATCAAGCAAAATACCATTCGCTTGTCAATCGGCACGGAGCATATTGACGATATTATCGCAGATCTTGAGAATGGATTTGCATCAGTTAAATAATTGAGGAGGAGCGTATCATGTCAAAGATTTATACTTCAGCTGACCAACTTATAGGAAGAACTCCGCTTTTGGAGTTGACGCACATAGAAAAACAATACAATCTAAAGGCCAGAATACTCGCAAAACTTGAGTACTTCAATCCGGCAGGTTCCGTCAAGGACAGAATCGCCAAGGCTATGATTGACGAAGCGGAGAAGTCGGGCAAACTTAAACCCAATTCCGTTATCATTGAGCCAACGTCAGGCAATACGGGTATAGGTCTAGCGTCGGTAGCGGCGTCAAGAGGATATAGAATAATTATCGTTATGCCCGAAACCATGTCTGTAGAGCGCAGACAAATCATGAAAGCGTACGGCGCAGAACTCGTGCTTACCGATGGAGCTAAAGGTATGAAAGGCGCAATCGCCAAGGCGGAAGAACTGGCGAAAGAAACGCCCAACAGTTTTATTGCAGGACAGTTTGTCAATCCGGCAAACCCACAGGCGCATAGAGAAACAACCGGTCCTGAGATATTTGAGGACACTGACGGAGAAGTTGATATATTTGTCGCAGGCGTAGGCACAGGCGGAACTGTTACCGGCGTAGGAGAATATCTCAAGTCTAAGAAACCTGCCGTTAAAGTCGTGGCAGTCGAACCGGCTACTTCGGCAGTACTGTCTACAGGAGTTGCGGGCGCTCACAAGATACAGGGCATAGGCGCAGGCTTCGTACCTGAAGTACTTAATACAAAGATATATGACGAAATATTCCCCGTATCCAACGAAGACGCTTTTGCTACCGGTAAGTTGATAGGCAAGAGCGAGGGAGTGCTGGTAGGTATATCTTCAGGAGCGGTAACGCACGTTGCGATACAACTTGCCAAGCGCGCTGAGAACGCAGGCAAGACAATAGTAGTTCTTTTGCCAGACACGGGCGACAGATACCTTTCTACGGCATTGTTTTCGGATTAATAGTAATATCCGCTGTCATTCCTAAAAGAATATATCTAAATCATATCATTTAAGAATCGACATTGGATAAAAAGTTAAGAGAAACAAAAAGTACTCTTATAATAACACGATAGGACGGATTATAATGACAATTTCTACCAAGGGAAGATATGCGCTAAGAATAATCATCGACCTCGCCGAGAACGACAACGGGGGTTATATACCCATGAAGAGCGTTGCGCAAAGGCAAGGGCTGTCGCATAAATATTTGGAACACATTTTGCCGGTATTGAAGCAGAACAATATCGTAGACGGTATACACGGCAAAGGCGGAGGCTATAGGCTTACGAGAAGACCGGAAGAGTATACCGTAGGCGAAATTTTAAGACTTGTCGAGGGCGACCTCGCTCCGGTCGCTTGCTTGGAGTGCGGAGCTAAAGCCTGCGAAAGAGTAGACAATTGCCGTACTATTAAGATGTGGAGAAATCTTAAAACGCTGATAGACGAATATTTTGACGGTATCACAGTTAAAGATCTTATGCAAGACGAAATCGATCCGGAAAAGAAAATCGACAAGTCGTTTTTAGACGCATCGCTGTAGTGAAAGCAAAACATAAAGGATAGATTCAAAATGCTCAAGGAATTTTCAAGAACTCAGTTGCTGTTTGGCAAAGAAGCAATGGAGCGACTTTCAAAGTCGCGCGTAGCTGTATTTGGAATTGGCGGTGTAGGCGGATATACGGTTGAGGCTCTTGCGCGATCAGGCGTGGGAGCTATTGATATTATCGACAACGACAAGGTTTGTTTGACAAATATAAACCGTCAGATAATCGCGACGCATAATACAATTGGTAGGTACAAAGTTGACGTTGAGGCGGAGCGCATTGCTCAAATCAATCCCAACTGCAAAGTAAACGTTTATAAAACTTTTTATATGCCACAAACTCAAGACGAGTTTGACTTTACTTTGTACGATTACGTTGTGGACGCGATAGATACAGTTACCGGAAAACTTACCATTGTTGAGAACGCTAAGAAATGCAATACTCCCGTCATTAGTTCTATGGGCGCGGGAAACAAACTCGACCCGACAGCTTTTGAGGTAGCGGATATATACAAGACTTCAGTCTGTCCGCTCGCCAAAGTCATGCGCAGAGAACTCAAAAAGCGGGGTATCAATTCCCTCAAAGTCGTCTACTCCAAAGAAGAACCAATAAAGCCCATTGAAAATTTAGAGATAGATAGTCAAGATAGCGCTAAGCGAGATATCCCCGGCAGTAACGCATTCGTTCCATCAGTCGTAGGACTAATTATCGCAGGCGAGGTAATAAAAGACTTGACGGGCGTAGGAAAAAGTAAGTAAAAGAGAGGTATTTATGGCATTTGATTACAAAAAAGAATACAAAGAATTTTATATGCCCAAAAACACGCCGTCTATCGTGAGCGTACCAAAAATGAACTATATAGCGGTGAGAGGCAAAGGTAATCCCAACGACGAGAACGGCGCATACAAAAATTCAATCGCGCTTTTGTATGCAATAGCGTTTACCATAAAGATGAGCTATAAAGGCTCGCATAAGATAGACGGATATTTTGAGTATGTCGTTCCGCCACTTGAAGGCTTTTGGTGGCAAGAAAACTCTGATACTGTTGACTATGCAAATAAAGACGGATTCAACTTTATTTCGCTTATCCGTTTGCCGGATTTCGTGACTAAAGCTGACTTTGATTGGGCAATTAAAGAAGCGACTAATAAGAAAAAAACGGACTTTTCCAATGTGGAATTTCTAACCTATGACGAGGGCGTTTGCGTCCAATGCATGCATATAGGCTCTTACGATGACGAACCTAAAACTGTTGCTCTTATGCATGAATATATGCAAGTAAACGGCTATGAATTGGATATCAACCAAAAGCGCTATCATCATGAGATATATTTAAGCGACCCGCGCAAATGCGATATTAGCAAATTAAAAACCGTAATTAGACATCCAATAAAAAAGGCAAAAAAGAATTTATAAACCTCAAAATACTTAAAAGGAAGTAGAATAATGATTGATATTAATACTTGGATGAATGCTTTTACAAAAAAGCTCCAACAGACATTTGCTAATCGCGTATGGTTTATAGGTTTGCAGGGAAGTTACGGTAGAGGAGAGGCAACTGACAAAAGCGATATAGACGTGGTTGTTATTCTTGACGAGTTGCGTATAAACGATCTAAAAATGTATCGGGATATGCTTGATACTTTACCCAATAGAGATTTAATTTGCGGTTTTATTTCGGGGAAAGACGAGCTTTTGAATTGGGAGCCTTCTGACCTCTTTCAATTCTATTACGATACAACGCCGATAAAAGGAACGCTTGACTCGCTACTTGACAAGATAGACAAGTCAGCCGTAAAACGCGCGATAAGAGTCGGGGCATGTAATGTGTATCACGCCTGCGTTCACAACTTTGTCCACGAGAAAAGCCAAGATATTCTGCGTTCGCTATATAAATCTTCCGTCTTTGTCATACAAGCGATTTATTTTTATGAAACCGGTAAATATATTAAATCTAAGATAGAATTACAAAAAGCTATTACTCCGCCTTCTGCTATTTTAGAAACCGCGCGAAATCTGCAGAACGGCGCAATCGTAAAATTCGAGGAGATGTCAACGTCATTGCTAAATTGGGCAAACACCGTTATAAATGGATACAAAGAATAAAATACTGCAATTCGCAGGTTTTTCTTAATGCGCGTAAATCAACTCTATTGCTATTTGTAAAATAATATGTTATTATATTAGAAACAAAATAGTAGAGGACAAAATTTGTAAATATGAGCAAAGAAAAGTTGAGAAAACTATTGGGAATAATAGGAACTATAATCGGAATAGTGGGCTTTGCATTGTGCGTAATAAGCATTTTTGTGGCGGAAGATATACAAAACGTAATTGTCAAAGTAGCAATAGCTTTGATAATATTCGACGTTGTGGTGATAGGAATATGCACAAGGATATTTCAGACTAAATATGCGGTAAACACAGCAAAGAGAATATATCAGGACTTAAAGAGAGAAAGTTCGCCTACGGGAAAAGACGCAGACAATTTTATAGACCCCGTATCGTGCGGGTTAAAAGGGGAACAGAGCAATTGCGACAATAATTACTTGGGAGTTCCTTATACGTATAAAACTCCAAACAAGCATTTGGAACGACTCAAAGTCTTCAATCTAATATTACTAATTTTATTTCTTATTATCATTGTTATCGCTTTACCACTGTTTATATTTAAGCAGTATATCGCAGGAGCTATAATGTCTGGGTGCGGAATTGCGGTGATAATTCTTTTGTGTATTATCAACTCTATTGCCGAGAAAAAGTCTTCGTCAAGAACAATTGAGATAGATGACGAAAATCTCAACAAATTGGCTTCTATGCTAGCCAAAAGAGATGTTACCGTCCAACTTGTTGAGGCAAACGCAAGCGACGCTCAAGTTATATGGGAAATGCAAAAGACAGCATTTGCTGAATTATTGAAAAAGTATGGGGACTACGAAACTTCGCCGGCTAACGAATCGCTTAGCAGAGTAACGTCAAGATTTGAAGACCCCAGCACTTATCATTATTTTATAAAGGCAGAAGAACAGACGGTAGGCGTAATAAGGGTCGTAGACTCAAAGTCCCAAGAGAAGAAACGACTTGCTCAAATATTCATTATGCCGGAGTATAGGCTAAAAGGTTACGCGCGTTCGGCAATAAAGGCAGTAGAAAATATTCACGGTTCGACAGGTTGGGTGGTAGAAACGATATTGCAGGAAAGACATCTCTTGAGTTTATATATGCGTTTGGGTTACAGAGTTCTAAACAAAACGACAAGGATTACTTCCAATATGTTTTTAGTTGTTTTAGAGAAATAAAACCATATTATTTGTAAGTCAATAAATAAATTTCCCTAAGACCTTGCGTACGGCTCTAAACCTATGTTATAATCTAATCAAATAGATTTTAATTAGATTGCGACGGCAGATTTATTGCGTAAGTTTTTTGTCGCTTTTTAAGACGGGGGAGTATGAAGGCAAGAGATAAGTCGCAAGGTCGCAAGTTTCAATTTGACAAGTCAAACAACAAGTTTTTCATAGCGTTGGTGGTAATAGCTATTGCGCTCGTACTTGTACAGTGGATAGTAGGACTCAATTTAATTACGCTTATCAATTTGATATTTTTATTTATCGTATCAATAATTATTTTCGTCAACGTGGTATTCAAGGCAAGACTTAACAAATGGTTATTGCTAGCCTACGCCTTACCCATATTTGCTATCGCCAGCTTCTATATAGTTGCGGGTGCCGACAGCGGTTGGGGAGCTTACTCCACGGGCAAGGACGGATTCGTCAACCTCGACCATTACCTCTGGCAAGGCGAGGGCAACTTCTTCACAAGGCTTGTGGGTAATATCCTTATCGTATCTCCATGCGTAGCCCTCGTATTGGTATTGTTCGTTATATGCAAAAAGCTCTGCGACAAGAAATGCGTACGCCCCATAGCTTCGGTTTTGTCGGTATCGCTTATACTGGCTTCGGTAGCGTTGATATTCACGTGCAATTTACGAGCTAAACCAATTGCGGTGGATATGTCGGACGGGCAGGACGAGTATCTCAAGGCGCTTAACGACTATTACAAGAAAAATGGCGTAAACTCCGACTCGCCCAACGTTCTTGTCATACTCATGGACGATATGGGTTACGGCGATACGTCCCTCAACGGCAACAGCGTATTTACCACGCCGGCAATGGACTACGTGGGGCAAGAGGGAGTAGTATTCGACAACTTTTACGCAAGTTACTCGGTATGCTCGCCGTCAAGATTTGCCACGCTGACCGGCAGATATCCCTATAGAGGCTACGCCGACAACGTAATATATCCGACGGTTACTACATCGTTCCCAGTTTGCTTTACGAGGTTGTTCAACTCCTTTGAGTTGGGTGGTAACGTTGACGGTATGCTGGGCGACGAGATTACGCTTGCTGAGGTATTCCAAAGCGCAGGCTACGCTACAGGCGCTTTCGGCAAGTGGCACCTAGGCGATTACGGCGAGTATCTACCCACCAATCAAGGCTTTGATTACTTCTACGGTTCTCATTACGTCAACGATATGACGCCTTTCTATTACGTAGAGGAGAGCGACGGCAGATATGAAATAGTCAACGGCGGTACCAAGATAGACCAGACTATGCTCACGCAATACTGCCATAATTCCATTAACGAGTGGATTACTTCCGTTGTCAACGGTAGCGCTACGAGAAGCGCTGATACCTATGACAAGGGTACTCCTTTCTTTGCGTACTACGCTACGCCGTGGCCACACGCCCCGATATACGCGGGCAGACCAACGCAACGTCAAGAGTACAAGTACGACTACGCTACTCATAAGTGGCAAAAGACGGATAAAATGGTGTCCGTAGGTCAAGGTTCGAGCGGAGCGGGTATCTATGCCGACTGCGTGACGGAATTTGATTACTACCTTAGCGAACTCTTCTACAATATGCAAGAACTCGGAGTGCTAGACGACACTGTTATCATGTTTACGTCGGACAACGGACCGGCTTTGCAGGGCTCGACGGACGACTTGCGAGGCGGTAAGTACACGGCGTACGAGGGCGGACAAAAGGTGCCTTGCTATATCCGTTACGGCAACAACGAGTATATGAATAGCGGTACAACCGTCACGGCGCAAGCTACCAACGTAGACTTCTTCCCCACGCTCGTCGAACTGTGCGGGATCAACGGCTTGGTAGACGGACAAACGTATGAGAATATGATGCCATTCGACAGAGATATAGACGGCGTATCTATGAATTCGCTTTATATCCCCGACGACCACGGCGAGGTGGCGGAGTATATCCACGGACAGAGCAGACCCATACTTTATATGAAGAGAGAGAAGATTAAGTCGGTGTCTTACGCCATACCCAAGAGCGAAGCGCTGGATATGATAGTTGGAAGCGAGGTAAAGATAATCAACTCCTTGGGTAAGACGGAGACGTACGTCGTTACCGAGGAAATGGCAGAGAGCTACGACTTCATTCAGTCGCAACCCTATACCGTGTGGAAGTACTTCAAGCAAATGCAGAACGACAATCCCGCTTTCCCCGACAAGAGCAGAAAGAACTGGCTCATCTGCCTAAACGACGATTGGGGAGAGAACTACCAGCGCGCGGATATGTTCCCGCTCATTGCCAAGGACTTGAAAGATACTATGACGCAATGGGAGAGCAAGTTTGCTAAAAACCGCAGAGGCTTGAGCCAAGCGTACTACAGCGGTGGCAAGAAAGATTACGCATTGTACTATACTACTGTGAGCGCAGAGAAACGCAACTGATTATATGAAAAAAAATCTGTCAATTATGATTAAGCCGGCGTCTAGCACGTGCAATATGCGATGCAAGTATTGTTTCTACCACTCGCTGGCTAGCTCTAGAGAAGCCTTTTCCTATGGCGTCATGTCGCAAGATACGGCGGAAAATCTCATAAAGAAAGCCTTAGACTTTTGCGACGGCGGTAGTATCTACTTCGCATTCCAAGGCGGGGAGCCACTCTTTGCGGGCAGAGAGTACTTTGAGCATTTCGTAGCTACGGTCAACAAGTACAACACGCAAAAATGTACGGTATACTACAATTTGCAGACCAACGGTACGCTGATAGATTTAGAGTGGGCGGACTTCTTTGCCAAGAACAAATTCTTGCTTGGCTTGAGCCTCGACGGAGACCAAGACGCCAACCGCTTCCGCCTAGATTCCAACCTCAATTATACGTATCCTAAAGTCAAAGCCACTATGGACTTGCTCAAAGAGCGTGGGGTAGACTTCAACGTACTGATAGTAGCCACGGGCTACACGGCAGACCATATCGAGTCCGTTTACAAGTATTTCAAAAGTCAAGGTATCAAGTACTTGCAGTTCATTCCATGCCTGCGCCCCTTTGGGGATAAGAGCGAGAGCAATCTCTATATGACAGAGAAGCAGTACGCCTCGTATTTAATTAAACTTTTCAATCTCTACGTAAAGGACTACGTCAAAGGCGAGTACGTCAGTATCCGCCAACTTGACAACTACGTTCGCCTCTTTTTGGGCGAACGCGCCGAACAGTGCGGTATGAACGGCTTTTGCTCCCGCCAGTTCGTCGTTGAGGGCAACGGCAACGTCTATCCGTGCGACTTCTATTGTCTTGACGAGTGGCTACTGGGCAATATAAACGAAATAGACTTTTCCGCCCTTGCGCAACACCCTAAAGCCATCGATTTCGTTAACGAAACGCTAACTATTCCTTCGCAGTGCAAAACTTGTCCTTACTTCCGCGTCTGCCGTGGCGGGGGCTGTAAACGCTCCAAAGCCGACCGTGATTATTGCCAAGCCTACAAGCAATTCTTTGGCGCTTGCCTACCTCTCTTCAGAGTATTCCTAGGCGAAAAGCGTAAATAGTTACACAATGGCGCTATAGCCGAAGTTAAAAATAACGCAATTTTTTTAATTTGTCTACCAATGGGCTTTACATAATAATACCTTTATAATAGGTATCCATACTTTTTACCTTTTCACTATTAAATATTATCTCAAAATCGATAGATTTGTTTAATTCAGTTAAGAGGTTTATTTAGTTGTTGGCAGTGAATAAAAATGCCTTTTGTCGTGACTTGAACTTAACGTTTATAAATGATATAATTATCAAATGAGGAGAAAACGTATGGACTATGAAATACTCAATTACTTATCCTTGGAAAAAGGTCTTGAACAAAAACTCCGCGATTATGACTTTGCGCCGTCTAGAATTGTGAGATTGAGCAAACGTTATTTCAAAGGAAAAACGTTTGGACTTAATAAACAAAGCAATATGACCAAACTTGCCGTTGCTATTAAAGCCGGGGAAAAAACTCTTGAGCGTTACCGCGAAATGGGAATAGACGAAGATATTTTCAAAGCGACTATCGACGATATAAGGATATGGTGCGAGAACTGCGACAATACCGGCTTAAACAACGTAGGGTGGATAAAAAACCATATTTCCTGCAAATTATTCAAAATCGGTAGACTGCAATTCCAACTATTCGTCTGCTCAAGTCCGTTAATTGATTATTCAAAACTACCTTTTTCAAAAGGTGAGAAACTAATATACGTACACATACCGCAAGGCGAGAAACTGTCCGTAGAAGACTGTAAAAAGTCGTTGTCAGAGGCAAACAAATTTTTCGCTCGCTATTTTCCAAACCATAAATATAGATATTATTTTTGTGAAAGTTGGTTGCTGTTTGAAAATAACAAACTTTTTATGAAGGAAAATTCTAACATTGTGCAGTTTATGAATTTGTTTGACATACGCTTTTCGCTAAACAATGAAGATCAAGCATTTGAAAGGATTTTCAATGTCAACCGCCGTTCTCATCCCGATTTGTATTGTCAGAATATCGAAAAACGTCTTTTTACAGTTTCCAATCTGCCGGAAATACTTCTTTGCAAAAATCAGCAAAAATGTATCTCGGCGCCGGGAACAAACTAGGAATAGGTATCGCCGTAATAGATAAAAACACCATCGCAGATTATGATATGTAAATTTACTTGATACCTTAGGTACATAGTTTATCTTTTCATTGAAAAATGCTTGACAATCATCATTCTATTTTTTTAGTACTTGACAAGTCATGTTATTCTTGTTACAATAAATGCAAGTGAACACTTGCATTTTGGAGAATATTATGGATAAGACAAGTAAAAAGATTATTGATGCGATGATGGAAATAATTCTTGAAAGAGGATATACAGGCGCAACGACAAAGGATATTGCCGAACGTGCAGGCATAAATGAATGTACGATTTTTCGCAAGTTCAAAGAAAAGAAAGAGATAGTTATTGCAGGAATGGAATTGCCTCAATACCATCCAAACATCACGGCGGAAACGTTTGCAGATATAAAATGGGATATTGAAAGCGATTTGAAGATGTTTATGGAAAACTATATGAAAGAAGTTACGCCCCAATTCGTTCGCTTGTCAATAGGCTTGCGTTCGCCACAAATTTATCAGCAGACTGCGCCTTTGATTATGGATATACCTCAAACTTTTCTTCATGCGTTGACTGACTATTTATGCGAAATGAAGAACAAAGGCAAAATAAGAGATATAGATTGCGATGCAGTGGCGTCAACGGTTTTATCCGCAACTTTTGGATTTACTTTTCTTTCAGCATCCTTTGGCAATGATTTGTTTGATTTAGAGCGAGTGAAATATATTGATTCAACGGTCAAATCGATTATTGGAGGGATAGCGTTATGATTACGGGAGCGCAGTTATTTGTCAAAGCATTAAAAGAGGAAAACGTAGAAGTTCTATTCGCATACCCGGGCGGGCAGATTATTGATATATTAGACGAATTATATAATGACAATTCAATAAATATGATATTGCCCAGACACGAGCAAGGACTTGCTCATTCTGCCGACGGCTATGCGCGTTCAAGCGGTAAACCGGGTGTGTGTTTAGTTACAAGCGGTCCAGGCGCTACGAATCTGGTTACGGCGATAGCGACTGCCAATTATGACGCAGTTCCACTTGTATGTTTTACAGGGCAAGTCGTTACTTCACTTATTGGCAAGGATGCTTTTCAGGAAGCGGACATAGTAGATATGGTTAAGAGCATTACAAAGTATGCGATTACTGTACGCAATAGAGAAGAGCTAGGTACAATAATCAGAAAGGCTTTTATTATTGCCCAATCAGGAAAACCGGGAGCGGTTCTTGTTGATATTCCAAAGGATATCCAACAGCAACTTGGAAGCGAAGAATATCCGTCTTACGTACAGATATGTGATAACATGCCAACTTTAGAAGAACAAAGCAAACAAATAAAAGAAACTATTGAAGCTCTACAAAGCGCGAAGCGACCATTATTGTTGGCAGGCGGTGGAGTAAAGATTGCAAAAGCGGAAAAGGAGTTGAGCAAGCTCGTTGAGATTACGGGCATACCCGTAGTAACCACCATTATGGGCAAGGGAGCGATATCAAGCGATAGCCCATTATTCTATGGGAATATAGGCATTCACGGAAGTTTTGGAGCAAATAGCGCAATAGAAAAGTGTGATTTATTGTTGTCCATAGGAACAAGGTTTAATGATAGAGTCGCAGGCAACAAAGAAAATTTTGCTAAACATGCAAAGATAATTCATATTGATATAGATCCTTTGACTATATCTAAAAATGTACAAGCAGACATATCTATATTAGGCGATGCTAGGGCAGTATTATCTTTATTGACGGAAAGCGCAAAAGCGCTGAAATTATCTGCGTGGATAAAAGAGTTGGATGAATTGAAATCGGCGTATCCCATCAAGATAGCCAACGATAAACTCAATCCTCAAGATATAATTGAAAAACTAAATACTTTGTTTGACGATATCATAGTTGCAACCGACGTAGGACAAAACCAATTGTGGACTACACAGTTCCTAAAACTCAACGAACGTAGAAAATTGTTGACGTCAGGCGGTTTCGGTACCATGGGTTTTGGACTACCTGTGGCAATAGGAGCCAAGTTGGCAAATCCTCAAACTCCCGTTGTGGCAATAGTAGGCGACGGTGGTTTTCAAATGAACGTGCAAGAACTTGCGACTGCAGTTATCAACGGCTTGCCTATTATAATATGTTTGTTGAATAATTGTTGGCTCGGCAACGTAAGACAATGGCAAGAATTGTATTACGGCAAGAGATACCAAAGCACCTGTCTAAGACGAAGAGTAAGTTGTCCCACGCAATGTGCGACAATGCAAGAATGTCCGGCTTATGTTCCCAATTTCCAAAAACTAGCCGACAGTTATGAAGTAATGTATAGACGAATTACAGGCAAAGATGAAATAGACGAGGCATTTTCTTTTGCAATGCAACAGACGGAAGTCCCCACATTGCTAGAATTTATGATTGACGAAGAAGAGAACGTCTATCCAATTATTTTACCGGGCAAGGATTTATCTACGATAAAGTTCGGCAAAGAGTAGAATAGAAAACACACGCTTTAGGGCTATGCTCCTTTTGCGTGTGTCTGTGTGGTGCTAGAGGTCGGGACTTGTAAGGAACGCAGTGACGGAATAGCGAGCAAGCGAGTAGCGTCTTGTGCGAGCGTCACAAATTCGGTATCCCAATGTTACAACTATGAAAAGAAGTCGCATAGAGCAGGGGAATAGAAAAAGTGAGATGGCATGCCATCTCACTTTATATTTCTCGCTAAGACGCGACTTCTTAGCTATGTCTATGATTAACAAAAAGGATTTTTTTAGGAGATACCAGAAGTCGGGACTTGAACCCCACTAGCATAGCCGAAGTCGGGACTCGAACTCTATAAACTAGTAGAAGTCGGGGCTTGAACCTATCTTGATTATCATGAATATGTGTATCATTTTTTATTATAGAAAAGCTATCTTGACATTATATATAGAATTTTATATAATATTGTCAAGATTGTTATAATAAGGGTTAAATATATGAGAACAGTTTTTTTATTGGGGAATGGATTTGATATAAATCTGGGTCTTAAAACAAGGTTTAGAGATTTCTATGACTATTATTTAGGCATAGAGAGTAAGAAAGATATTATTATACAATTTAAGAAAGATTTGAGAGAGAATCTTGAGAATTGGTCAGATTTGGAAATTGAACTAGGTAAATATTCTAAAAACTTTAATAAAAAAAATGAGCAGGAGTTTATCGAGTTATTATATGATATACAGGATAATCTAGCTGATTATTTGGATAAACAAGATTTGGACTTTACTATTTCGGATGCTGATAAAAGGAAGACATTTGCTGATTTGATAAATTATGAAAGATACCTAACGGAAAGAGAAAGGAGGAACTTTTCAAACTATCTAACTAAAACTGACAATCACATAAATATAATTACATATAATTACACAAAGACATTTGAAAAACTTTATGATTGGGAAGGAAGTTCTAAACTAATCGGCAACAAAGCTATTGCGGGATATTCATATAAGGTGTCTATGGATTCTGTTGAGCATATTCATGGCACAACTTCTAACAATATGCTTTTGGGTGTAAATGATTCATCTCAAATCTTAAGTGAAGATTTAAAGGGGTCTCTTAAAACTCTGCGTTCATTTGTAAAAACGGAGATGAATCTTAATGCAGGTACATTAAGAGATGAACATTGCGTTTCTATTATCGGAAAAGCAGATATCATTTGTATCTATGGAATGTCATTTGGAGAAACAGATAAATATTGGTGGCATATAATAGGAGATAGGCTAATTAAATCAAATGCGATTCTAGTAATATTTAATGTGGACGAAGTAATTCCTAGCAGGCGTAGTTACGCACAAATAGATAATAAGGATGTTATTATAGAAAAATTCCTATCGCATCTTGATATTGAAGAAACAGTGAAATTAAATATATCAAAACGTATTTTTGTTTGTTTAAATTCTAGGATGTTCAAAGTAAAGCTTGATTATGCTGAGCAACCAGATGTATTAAATGTGGTCAAAAAATTTTTAGAAGTTGAGAAGGAAAACTTGAAGACTTCATAAAATAATCGACATTCGAATGACACAAGTATTGCGAAGTTGCGTTATATTTGGTGTATAATAAATATAGGAAAGTTATATGGTAAAATATATAGATTATGATACTACAAATGATGAAG
>CAMWPK010000011.1 GCA_947176115.1 uncultured Clostridia bacterium | reverse complement strand
ATTTGGATAAGTATGAAAAAGGAGAAAGAATAATTGGACAAAAAAATACCGGTCTATCTCTTTCACGAGGGTACAAATTATGAGGCGTACAAGTTTATGTCTCCTCAACAAAGTCAAAAGGACGGAAAAGACGGTTGGATCTTTAGAGTGTGGGCTCCGAATGCCAAGACTGTCAGCGTAGTAGGAGATTTTAACAACTGGGATAGAGAAGTAAACCCAATGAGCAAAATCAGCGACGGTATATGGGAGGGCTTTGTAGAAGGTCTTAAGATATACGATATTTATAAATTCAGCGTAGAAACGCAAGAGGGCAAATTGAGGCTAAAAGCCGACCCGTACGCAAGACATAGCGAAACTTCGCCTGCCAACGCGTCAAAACTTTACGTGTCGTCTTTCAAGTGGACGGATAAGAGTTGGATTGCCGAGAGAGAAAATTTCGACGCTTTTCATAGCCCAATGAATATATATGAGTTACATCTCGGCAGTTGGAGGAGATACGCCGACGGCAATATCCTCAACTATCGCGACTTAGCAGACGAGCTTGTGCCATATATCAAAAAAATGGGATATACTCACGTGGAGATACTTCCCATTTGCGAATATCCTTACGAGGGCAGTTGGGGATACCAAGTTAGCGGTATGTTTGCTCCCACTTCAAGATACGGCGCGCCCGACGATTTCAAATACTTTATCAACAAATTGCATAAGAATAAAATCGGCGTAATACTCGATTGGGTATGCGCTCACTTCCCAAAGGACGCTTTTGGACTATATGAGTTCGACGGTCAACCTTGTTACGAGTATTCCGATCCGCTCAAGCAAGAGCATAAGGAATGGGGTACGCGCGTGTTCGATTACGGCAGGAGAGAGGTGCATTCATTCCTTATATCATCTGCGGATTTTTGGGTAAGCGAGTACCACGTTGACGGCATCAGAGTAGATGCGGTTGCGTCAATGTTGTATCTTGATTACGGTAGACGCAACGGCGAATGGCGTCCCAACGTAAGCGGAGGCAATTACAACTTAGAAGCGATAGACTTCTTGCAAAAGCTCAATTCGCACATGCTTTCAAAATACAAGGGATTGCTTATGATTGCCGAAGAATCTACGGCGTTCCCCAACGTGACCAAGCCACCGCACGACAAAGGACTTGGCTTCAACTTCAAGTGGAATATGGGTTGGATGAACGATATGCTTTCATACGTATCGCTCGACCCGTTCTTTAGAAAAGACAATCACAACAAAGTTACTTTTTCAATTACTTACGCTTACAGCGAGAATTATATCTTACCGCTATCTCACGACGAAGTAGTGCACGGCAAGTGTTCGCTTCTCAACAGAATGCCCGGCTCGTATATGGATAAGTTCAATTCGCTCAAAGCATTCTTTGGATATACAATGGCTCACCCCGGCAAGAAATTGCTATTCATGGGCGGAGAGTTTGGACAGTTTATCGAATGGGATTACAAAAAACAACTTGATTGGTTCTTGCTCGATTACGATTCCCACTCCAATTTGCATGAGTTTGTCAAGGATCTCAACGCTTACTATCTTGCCAATAAAGAGATGTACTATCTCGATACGACGTACGACGGCTTTAAGTGGATATGCGTAGACGACAACACCCAGAATATTGTATCTTTCGTAAGAAGCGACGGCGAAGGCAATTATACTATCGCAGTAGTCAACTTCTCGCCTGTCAAGAGAGAAAATTACCGTATGGGCGTACCTGAAAAGAGAGCGTATAAAGTTGTTCTCAACAGCGACGATAAGAAGTACGGCGGTGAGAGCGATAAGATGAGTTTTACTGCGCAAAAGGGAGATATGCACGGATATCCGTATTATATAGAGATGACTATCCCCGGCAATAGCGTAATGTATATCGCGCCGTCGAGGAAAGGCAAGAAGCAAGAAAAAGCAAGTAAGTGATAATTAATAAATTTGAAATAATATAAACGCATAAGGTATTTAGGAGGGAAAATGCACAGTAATAAAAAAGAATGCGTCGCCATGTTGTTGGCGGGCGGACAGGGTACCAGACTCTATTCTTTGACGAGAGATTTGGCAAAGCCTGCCGTATCATTTGGTGGAAAGTATAGAATTATCGACTTCCCGCTTTCAAACTGTATCAATTCAAACATAGACACGATAGGCGTGTTGACGCAATATAAACCTTTTGATCTCAATCAGTATATCGGCAACGGTCAGCCTTGGGACCTTGACAGGCTCAACGGCGGAGTATTCGTCTTGCCACCGTATATGAAGGGCGAAACATCCGATTGGTATAAGGGTACCGCAAACGCGATTTATCAGAACATAGAATTTGTCGATAAGTTTTCTCCCGAATACGTTTTGGTACTTTCGGGCGATCATATTTATAAGATGGACTACGCGCAAATGCTGGCTTATCACAAAGAAAAGGGCGCAGACTGCACGATTGCCGTCATCAACGTATCTTTGGAAGAAGCGTCTAGATTTGGTATAATGAATACCAACGAGGATAATTCGGTATACGAATTTGCAGAGAAGCCTCAACATCCAAAGTCCACAAATGCGTCTATGGGCATTTACATATTCAATTGGGCAAAACTCCGCAAATATCTGATAGAGGACGAAGAAGATAAGATGTCGCAAAACGACTTTGGAAAGAATATCATTCCAAAGATGCTTGCCGACGGACAAAAACTCTTTGCTTATAATTTCTCAGGATATTGGAAAGACGTAGGAACTATATCGTCGCTTTGGGAAGCCAATATGGACGTACTCAATCCCGCAAGCGGTATAAATCTTGACGACAGCGCGTGGAAGATATACGCAAGAAATACCGCAGAGCCACCGCACTTTGTCGGCAAGAACGCCGTGATACGCAATTCGCTTGTTACTGAAGGCTGTGAAATCTACGGTAAAGTCGAGAGAAGCGTCCTATCTACGGGCGTTGAGATTTGCGAGGGCGCAACGATACAGGATTCTACTATTATGCCGGGAGCAAAGATTTGTAAAGGCGCGGTAGTAAAATACGCGATTGTCGGCAATAACGCAGTCGTTGGAGAAAACGCAGTCGTTGGCGACACGCAAGAAGGTATGGTGGACGGTCAGTGGCAAATCACAGTCGTAGGACCTAACGCTGTAGTTGAAGCAAATCAAGTCGTGCCTGTCAAGGCAATGGTAGATTAGGAGGATAGGCAAATGAACAACGCAATGAGTATAATTTTTGCAAGCGACAACGAATCAAAACTCAACGAATTGACGTTGCATCGCACGACGGCGTCTTTGCCATTCGGCGGAAGATATAGATGTATTGACTTTGCTCTTTCCAATCTTGTCAACAGCTCCATTACCACTATTGGTATAATTACGCGCAACAACTATTCCTCGCTTATGGACCATATCCGTATGGGTAGAGATTGGGATCTAAATAGAAAGAACAGCGGTATTGCGGTATTCCCGCCGTACGCTTCCAATACTTCCACCAACGTTTTTAAGGGTAAGATAGAAGCTCTCTACGGCATACTGGATTATTTAGAGAGTTCCGACGACGAGTACGTAGTGGTCACCAATAGCAATATTATCGCAAGTATCGATTTTGACGACGTATATGAATCGCACGTCGCAAGCGGAGCGGATATAACAATGTTGACTTATACTGCTTGTCCTACATCTTCGAGAAGAACCGTAGTAGAGAGCGACCCAAGCGGAAGAGTTAGGGGAATGAAGATAACTCGCGACGCAGACGAAGAGGAGTACGAACTTGGATTGTTCTGCTACTTGTTCAATAAAAAACAACTTATTCAACTTGTGACCGATAGTTATGAAAGAGGCAAGATAGACTTCGAAAGAGATATATTGCAAGCCAATATAGACATACTCAATATACATGCGTATAAGGTCAAAGGACACGCCGCGCTTATAGACGACGTCAAGTCGTATTACAGAGAGAGTATGGCAATCTTGGATTCGGATATAATGGACAGTCTTTTTGACAGCGCAGGCAAAGTATTTACAAAGGTTAAGGACAGCGTGCCTACGAGATACTTCAGCGGAGCAAAAGTCGTCAACAGCTTGATAGCAGACGGATGTAAAATCAACGGTAAAGTTGAAAATTCTATTCTCTTCCGTGGCGTAGTCGTCGAAGAGGGAGCAGAGGTAATCAACAGTATAGTAATGGAAGGCGGAAAGATTATGAAAGGATCTACGCTCAACTTTGCAATTACTGATAAAAACGTAACGGTGACTGAGGATAAAGCGCTCAGCGGTAGCGAAGCGTATCCCGTTGTCGTAGTAAAGAATAAGACCGTATAAAGGAGGATACTATTATGCCAGCCAAGACAACAAAAAAGACTTCGACTAGCAATGCAAAAGAGAAAATTACCAAGACAAAAATAGATTTTGGTAAAAAGATATTGTTTGCTTCGTCAGAAGCGGTACCGTTTATAAAGACGGGCGGACTTGCAGACGTCGCAGGGGCGCTTCCTAAAGCGTTGGTAGATGGCGGAGTAGATTGCAGGGTAATTTTGCCTTTATATGCAGATATTAAGCAAGAATTAAAAGACAAAATGTCTTATATTGGCAACGTCTACGTTAATTTGGCTTGGCGCTATCAATACTGCGGTCTTTTCAAAGCCGAGATTGACGGGGTAACCTATTACCTAATTGACAATGAATATTACTTCAAGAGAAGCGGACTATACGGTTATTATGACGACGGAGAGAGATTTGCTTTCTTTGCCAAAGCCGTACTTGCAAGCATAAAACTTATGGGTGACTTCAAGCCTGATATAATACATTCTAACGACTGGCAGACTGCGTTGATACCCGTATTCCTTGACGTATTCTTCAGAGGCGACGATTTATATAAAGAAATCAAGACGGTATTTACCATTCACAATATAGAATTCCAAGGCAGATACAGCGGGTTTATGTCAGGCGACGTATTGGGACTTCCTGATTGGGCAAGAGAATACGTTGACTTTGACGGCGACGTTAACTACATGAAAGGCGGTATTGAGAGGGCAAATAAGGTTACGACTGTGTCGCAGACCTACGCTCAAGAGATACTCAATTCCTATTTTGGCTTTGGCATGAACAATATTCTCGTCAATAGACAGTTCAAGCTCTCAGGTATTATCAACGGCATCGACGTTGAGGCCAACGACCCAAAGACGGATAAGTATGCATATCAAAATTATGACCTTGCGACCTTTGAATTAAAGGCGGAAAACAAACTTGCTCTTCAAAAGGACTTGTCGCTTCCCGTTGATAAGAATATACCTATGATAGGTATGGTCGGCAGATTGACGCACCAAAAGGGATTGGATTTGCTTTCGCCTATTATTACGAAAATTCTTGATATGGGCGTACAACTTGTTATACTCGGTACGGGCGACTATAGATATGAAGAGATGTTGAGAGGTTGCCAAAGCAGATACCCCAACAACTTGCGCGCGCTCATAACTTTCTCATCGGAACTTGCAAGTAAGATTTACTGCGCAAGCGATATGTTCTTGATGCCTTCCAAGTTTGAGCCATGCGGACTTTCGCAGATGATTGCTATGAGATATGGCTCTTTGCCTATCGTAAGAGAAACGGGCGGTCTAAAAGACACGGTTATCCCTTACGATTACACGACAGGCAAGGGTACCGGCTTTACTTTCTATTCCTACAACGCTCACGATTTGTTCAATGCCGTAGAGAGAGCTGTGGGATTGTATAGAGATTACAAAGAAGATTGGCAAAAAATCGTAAACAACGCTATGACGCAAGATTTCAGCTGGAGAAATATAGCTCTTCGCTACGTGGATTTGTACAAAGAGTTGTAAAAATTGTAAAAAAATAGGCAAAAATTTATAAAATATTGATTTTTTATAAAAAATATCTATTTAAGCGTGAAAAATGTAGCACAAAAGTAAAATATATGATATAATTTTAGAGTAGTAAAATTGTTCAATCGGCGAGTTATTCGCCGGATTGGACGATTTTGCCAATAATTATTACTTATTTTTGGAGAAAGTAATGGAAAATCAAGTCAAAGAACTCAAAAAAATTGTATCTCTCAAGTGCCAGACTTATTTCGGCACTACTATAGAGAACGCTAGCAAAAATCAAATATACAGAGCAATCTGTATGACTGTCAGAGATATTCTCACTGATAAACGACTGGCATTCAAGAAAAAGAGATTGGATCAGGGATCAAAGCAAGTTTACTATATGTCAATGGAATTTTTGCTTGGTCGTTCGCTCAAAAACCACCTTTACAATCTTAAGATGACGGACGTATTTGACAATTTGTGCAAAGGTCTTGGATACAGCATTGAAGATATGTATGCAATTGAGCCTGACGCAGGACTTGGCAACGGCGGTCTGGGCAGACTTGCCGCGGCGTATATGGAGTCTTTGACAAATCTCAATTACGTAGCAAGCGGTTTTTCAATTAGATACGATTACGGCATATTCAAACAAAAGATTGAGGACGGCTGGCAGGTAGAACTTCCCGACGAGTGGCTTGAAAACGGCGACGTATGGCTCTCTCCGAGAATGGAAGATACTTTCGAAGTCAAGTTTGGCGGTTACATCGACGAAAGATGGAACAACGGCAGACTTTATATCGACCAAAAGGACTGCTATACCGTTCAGGCTATACCTTACGATATGAACATAAGCGGTTACGACGTGCCTGCGGTAAATAAGTTGAGATTGTGGACGGCAAAAGCTCCCGTAGATTTTGATATGAAACTTTTTGCAGAGGGCGAGTACGTAAAGTCTTTGGAGCAAAAGGCATTGGCGGAGAGTATATGTAAGGTACTGTATCCCGCAGACCACCACCAAGAAGGCAAGATGTTAAGACTTAAGCAACAATACTTCTTCGTATCTGCGTCAATTCAATCTATTTTGAAACAACACTTAAAGGATTACAAGACTTTGGATAGTCTTCCCGATAAAGTGGCTATACACATCAACGATACGCACCCTACGCTTTGTATTCCGGAACTCATGAGATTGCTACTCGACGAGTACGGTTATTCTTGGGAAAAGGCTTGGAAGATTGTTACTCGCACCGTATCGTACACCAATCACACCGTTATGGCGGAAGCGCTTGAAAAATGGCCTGAGGGATTGTTCAAACAACTCTTGCCTAGAGTTTATCAAATCGTGTGCGAAATCAATCGCAGATTTACCGACGAACTTTGGGCGTTCTATCCCAACGACTACGGCAAGGTAGACTACAATGCGGTATTGTCGGGCGGTCAAGTTAAGATGGCTAATCTTTGTTTAGCGGCTTCGCATACCGTCAACGGCGTATCTGAATTGCACTCCAAAATTCTAAAAGAAGAGGTATTTAGAGATTGCTACAATATGCATCCGAAGAATTTTACCAACGTTACCAACGGTATTACCTATAGAAGATGGCTTTGTCAATCCAATCCGCTACTCAGCGATTATATCCAAAAACTTATTGGCGACGGCTTTAAGAAAGACGCCGATAAATTAAAGGACCTTGCAAAGTTTGCAGACGATAAGGCTGTACTTGATAAGATTTTGGAAATCAAGAGAGCAAATAAGGTTAGACTTGCTAAGTATATCAAAGATACCACGGGCATAGAAGTCAATCCCGATTCTATCTTCGACGTACAAGTCAAGAGATTGCACGAGTATAAAAGACAACTGCTCAATGCGCTTCATATCCTAGACTTGTATTACAGACTTAAAGAAAATCCCAACCTTGATATCAATCCAAGGACGTTTATCTTTGGCGCAAAGGCGGCTCCAAGCTACTATATGGCAAAGCAAATTATTCGCCTTATACATTCGCTTGGCAATCTTATCAACAACGACCCAGACATCAATGGCAAAATCAAAGTCGTTTATATAGAGAACTATAGAGTTACGCTTGCAGAACTCATTATGCCAGCGTCTGACGTTTCGGAACAAATATCTATTGCAGGTAAAGAAGCAAGCGGTACGGGTAATATGAAGTTTATGATCAACGGCGCGGTTACTATGGGTACTATGGACGGCGCTAATATCGAGATATACGAGAACGTCGGCAAGGACAATATCTTTATCTTTGGATTGCTTGCAAATGAGATAAACGAACTTAACCGCAATGGTTACAATCCAAGAGATTATTACAATAATAATTCAAGAATAAGAGCCGTTATCGACGGCTTGAGAGGCGGTATTGCCGGCGTCAATTACGGCGAGATTGCAGATTCGTTGATTAGTAGCGACGGCTATAAGGTACTCGCGGACTTCCAGTCATATTGCGATTGCCAAGAGAGATTGGATAAGGCTTACAGCGACAAATACGCTTGGGCTAAGATGTCGCTCCTCAATACCGCTAACGCAGGCTTCTTCTCTTCGGACAGAAGCGTCAAGGAGTACGCAGATAGAATTTGGAAGATGAAACCTGTCAATTATTCGTCGCCTGCGACGGCAGAAAAGCCTGTGGAAAAGACTGCAAAGAAATCTGCTCCGGCAAAGACAACGACAGGCAAAACTACCGCAAAGAAGTAATAAGATTTTCCTGATTGCGTCGAATGAAGTCTATCAAGTCATTTTGAGCGTAACGCAGGAAGTCAATCTAATAGTTGAGAAAATCAAATAAACGTAATAGCCTTGACTTATTTATAAGAACAAGGCTATTTACTTAAAGGACGCAAGTTGAGAGAATTAATATATTTCGATAGCAAAAATCCAAATTGCAAATATCCGTTTGGAAGCGTAGAGCAAGACGAAGAGATGACCTTCAAAATCTTCGTCAAGGACGGCGTCTACGTAAACCGTATAGAACTGCATATTTACGAGGACGGAGTAGATACTCCGTACGTTTTCCGTATGTCGTTTAATTGCAAAAGAGGCGACGAGAGCGAGTATATTGCAAAGATTTCTCTTAACAAAGTAGGGCTGTATTGGTATAGATTTCACTTTGTTACCGAAAATGGCGAGTACCAATATAGAAAAGACGGCGACGATTTTCAGTTGACTGTATACAGTAAAGACTATACCACTCCCGATTGGGTTAAGGGCGGTGTGATATACCATATCTTCGTTGATAGATTTTGCAAGGGCAAAGACGACAGCGCTAAGTTTACGAAAAACGGCGTGTTGAAAGAGTGGGGCGAAGAGGTTACGATAAAGGACGCCGACGGAGTATTCAGAGCCAATGACTTTTACGGCGGAAACTTTCAAGGCATAATTGACAAGTTGCCTTATCTTAAAAAACTCGGCGTAACGCTGTTATATCTTTCTCCTATATTCAAGTCGTCTTCCAATCACAGGTACGATACGGGAGATTATGAGTTCGTAGACGAACTTTTAGGCGACGAGGATAAGTTTAGACAGCTTTTGCAAGAGGCTGAGCAGAGCGGAATCCGCGTTATGCTTGACGGCGTATTCAACCACACGGGAGCAGACAGCAAGTATTTCAATAAGTTCGGCAACTATCCTACGGTTGGCGCATATCAATCGAGAGCAAGTAAGTATTTCGATTGGTTTGATTTCTATAATTTCCCCGATGAGTATCATTGTTGGTGGGGTATTACCGTCACTCCTACGATAAGCCAAAGGGCAAAAGGCTTCAGGCAGATGATTTGCGATAAGGGCGGAATTATAGACAAATGGACGTCGCTTGGAGTCAAAGGTTGGCGACTTGACGTAGTAGACGAGTTGAGAGAAGATTTCGTCGAAGATATTCGCAAGGCGGTTAAGCGCAGTAGCGAGGATAACTTGTTGATAGGCGAAGTATGGGAAGATGCGTCAAATAAGATTGCTTATAGCTATCGCAGACGTTATTTCCAAGGCAGAGAACTTGACGGCGTAATGAACTATCCTTTTAAGGAAGCTACGCTTAGTTATGCGCTTGGCGGTAAAGCCGGCGACTTTGCAAATACCGTCATGACAATCGTGGAAAATTATCCAAAGCAGTCTTTGGACGTGACAATGAATCTCATAGACTCGCACGATACGGCAAGGGCTTTGAGCGTGTTGAGCGGTGTGGATATGAACGGAACTGACAAGGAATATCGCAAGAACTTCCGCTTGAGTAAAGAGGGATACGACTTTGCAAAAAAGCGACTGATTTTGGCGTCCACTTTGCAATTTATGCTACCGGGCGTTCCGTCAATCTTCTACGGTGACGAGCAGGGTATGGAGGGATATGAGGACCCGCTTTGCAGAAGATGCCTTGATTGGGATAATATAGATAAGGAGTTGCTTGCTCATTATACCCAGCTTGGCAAAATTCGAGCAAAATACAAAGAGCAAGTTTGCTCAGAAACGTATTTTGAATATCAAGGAGATTTGCTTATACTGTGTCGCAGAGGCGGTGGTAAGATATTGAAGGTCGTAGCCAATAATACTAACCAAACTCAGACTTTCTATTGTCAAAAGGCTAAGCAAGAGCTTTTGTCGGGGCAAAAGGTCAACTGCAATGAGTTTGGCATTTCCGCGGGAGAAGTCAAGGTATTTTTATTTTAATTTCTTAAAATAAAAACAATACTCAAAATATTTGCCATAATGCTATATTTTTGATAAAATAATAAAGGTTTTTAATATAAAACACAATTAGATAAAATAAAGTTTTTGGAGGCTTTTATGGAAAAGTTAGTAGGAGCATGTATGTTCGGACAGTCAGGCGGTCCGTCATCTGTTATCAACTCAAGCGCTGCGGGTGTATTTACCGAAGCATTAAAACAAGATTGCATTACTGCCGTTTACGGCGCCGCTCACGGTATTAAAGGCGTACTTAATGAAGAGTTTTACGATATCAGCAAAGAGGACGTAAAAGAGCTTATGTTGCTCAAAAACACTCCTTCTTCCGCTCTCGGTAGCGTTAGATACAAACTCAAGGCAGAAAAGGTAGACGATACCGATTACAAGAGATTGCTTGAGGTATTCAAAAAGTATAATATTCGTTACTTCTTCTACAATGGCGGTAACGACTCTATGGATACTTGCAATAAGGTCAGCAAGTATATGAAAAAGTCAGGTTGGGAATGTCGCGTAATGGGCGTACCTAAGACTATCGACAACGACCTCTTCGGCACCGACCACTGCCCGGGATACGGCTCTGCCGCTAAGTACGTAGCTACTACGACTATGGAACTCAAGTTGGACGCTACCGTTTACGACACCCCGATGATTACCGTAGTTGAGGCTATGGGTCGTCACGCAGGTTGGTTGACCGCCGCTTCTGCGCTTGCTTGCGCTAAGGGTCTTGGTCCGGACCTTATCTATTTGCCGGAAATTCCTTTCTCAACGGAAAAGTTCCTTGCAGACGTAGACAAGAAGATGAAAGAAAACAACGGTAAGTGTATGATTGTTATCTCTGAGGGTATCGCAGACGAGAACGGTACGCTTATTGCAGAGAAGATTAACGAGAACGTAGCAAAAGACTCTTTCGGTCACGCTCAACTCGGTGGCGTAGGAACTTCGCTTGCAAATCTTTGCAAAGAGAAGTTTGGTTGCAAGACGAGAGCTATAGAATTTTCGCTTATGCAAAGATGCGGAGCGCACCTCGCTTCTAAGGCAGACGTTGAGGAAGCGTTTAAGGCAGGCTCTGCCGCAGTTAAGTACGCTGTAAACGGTAAGACCGATAAGATGGTAATACTCAAGAGAGATATGAATAGCGGTAAGTATAAGTGCAAAGTAGGCGTTATGGACGTAGCAAAGGCCGCAAACACCGAGAAGAAAGTTCCGCTTGAGTGGATAATCAACGACGGCACGATGCTTTCTCAAGACTTTATCGACTACGCTTTACCGCTTATCCAAGGCGATAGCAAAGCTCCGCTTGAGGACGGTCTTCCAAGATTTGCAAAACTCAAGAAAGTCTTCGTAGAAAAGAAGTAATAGAGTAAAAGTAATATAAATAAGAGAGTCGATAATATCGGCTCTCTTTTGATTGACAAGGTCGGAACTTGCGTCCCGACCCGTATTTTGGCTTTTGATTGAAGGATAAATTATGGCTTTTGCTTTTGTACTTTTTTTATCTTTTGTATTACAGTACATTGTATGTCATTAGATTTTAATTTGTACCTTATTTTAGCTTTTATTTTCAAATTATTTATTTTCGTGAGAGAGGGTATTTATGGCTTGGGCTATGACTTCGGCGCAGTTGTTGACGAGAGTGTCCACGTCGCGCGGTGTTAGCATATATCTGGAGTATTTATCTGAGTTATCGCCCATGATACTGCCTACGGAAATAATCAAAGGTACGCCTATTGCGATTACGGGCGAGAGTAGAGAAGCGCTATCAAGACAAGGCTGAGCGTTGTTCACACCGCTTCCCGGGCAAATGCCCGCGCTAGTGAGTTGAAAGCAGTTGCCAAGTCGAGATATATAGTTGGTCGCAAGCGTGTCTATTGCGATTATCAGATTGGGCTTGTGATACTCTGTTATGGCCTTGACTATGTCAAATGACTTAATGCCAGTGATATCTGCGACTTTAGGCGCGATTGCGCTAAGACAAAACTTCTTTCCGCCGGTCCTTATTCTTTTGACGACTTCATTGCCGAGCGCATCTACAATGACGTTCTCATTGCCAAGTCCTACTATGAGGATTTTGCCTTCCTTTACGTCAACTTGTCTTATAAGTTTTTTGATTCCGGTATTGAGGACGTCAACGAGCGTGTCGTCCTCTACGCGCGCGGTTGGGAATACAGTCAAGTAATGGCCGACCTTTCGTCCTGTTTTTCTGGAGGCGACTTTGTCTATTTCCACTTCACTGACGTCTACGCCCTTTTGCTTATAGGTATGAGATTTTATACCCAAATCCTGACTAGCTTCGATAATTGGGTAGTCGATATTGTCAAAATTATTCATACGGCTATTATTGACAAAAGACAAAAGTCTTAGAATGTGCAAACGTTAAAAGACTGAATAGTCCTAAAAAATGCCGTATTTTGAAAAATATGTGTTAAAATTTGTTGCATAAATAATTTTGTTATGCTAGAATATGTTAGTAAAAATACGTAACGGAGGGAGAGTATGCCAAATATTAAGTCCCAAAAAAAGAGAGTTGTAATTGCTCAAAGAGAAAACGAAATCAATACTTCTAAGCGTAGCAGAGTTCGCAATGCTATCAAGAAGTATGAGACGGCTATTGCTAACAAGGACGTGGCTACGGCAGAAAAACTTTTGGTAGAGACAATTTCTTTGATTGACAGAGCCAAGAGCGACGGCATTTATCATGCCAACACTGCAAGCAGAAAGATTTCAAGACTTTCTAAGCAACTTGACGCATTAAAGAAAGCGTAAATAAAGATTACAGATAGAAAGCGCGACTGTTGCAATAACAGTCGCGCTTTATTTAGTAATAGCGCGCTGTAAGTAGGTCGCCAGACGTAATATTTGTTATATCAATTGAATAATTAAATATATTTAAGAGAGGTGTTTATGAATATTTTAATTTTGACGGGAAGTCCTAGAAAAGGCAGTAATACTGATATGCTTGCAAAGGCTTTTGCCGACGGCGCAAGCAAATGCCACAGTGTCGAAACAGTATCTGTGAATGATTATAAGGTCAATGCGTGCATTGGCTGTAATTCTTGTTTTACAAGAGAGGGCAACAAGTGTTTCCAAAATGACCAAATGGCGGAGATATACGCAAAAATGGCAAATGCCGATATGCTTGTCATTGCTTCTCCAGTATATTTTTACGGCATAAGCGCTCAACTTAAAAACATAATTGACCGTTGTCACACGCCTATGCGTAAAAACTTCAATATCAAAAGCCTTGCGCTGTTGCTTGTTGCAGGCTCGTCAAAGCCTAGCGTATTCGACGCAATAATCAAGCAATATGAACTCATTTTAGATTATTTTCATTTTGAGGATAAAGGCAGAATACTTGTAGGCGGAGTAAACGATAGACAGTCGATAGCCGATAGAGAAGAACTTAAACTTGCGTATAATCTAGGTTTGGCGATTAAATAATTATCAATAAATAAAGGCGGTATGCTTTTATGTCAGGAGATATGCATTTATGTCATTTCGAGCGAAGTCGAGAAATCTCCTCGTTACTCATTTATGATACGCGCTTCCTTCCTCTATCATAAAAGCGCGATATATTTGCTCGGAAAGCACAAGTCTTATTAGTTGGTGCGGGTAAGTTATTGCTCCAAAGCAGAGCGAGAAGTCACATTTATCCAATACTTGTTGCGACAAGCCGTACGACCCGCCGATTACAAAGGAGAGAGTAGACGTTCCGCTTTGTTTAAGCGCAGATATTTTTTGGCTCAACTCTTGGCTTGTCAGCATTTTGCCTTTGAGGTCGAGCGCGATAGCGTAGCCTTTTAGTTTGGCGATAATTCTTTCGCCTTCTGCAGTCTTGACGTTGTGAATATTCTTTTGCGACGTGTCTGGGAGAAGTTCTTCGCTCACTTCTATTATTTCAAATTTACAGAACCTAGACAGCCTTTTTGCATATTCTTCTATGCCGTCTTTTAGATACTTTTCCTTTAATTTGCCAACGCATACTATTCTTACGTTCACGACGTATAGCCTCCGATAGTATTGATTATCCATATCACAAGTACGACTACCAAGGCAAATATAATACCTCGGCTGTTTTTCTTTTTGAGTTGTACTTTGTCTTCTTGGCGAAGAGAAGCGTAGACTTCTTTCTTTTCCTCGCTGTAATCTTTGAGTACTTCGTCAAGTTCTTGCTCTTCTTTGCGTTGAGCAAGCGTTTGGTCGGGGGACTTGAAGAGATACGCAAGTTTTTTATTGAATATTTTAATAGGTTGTTTTTTGCCTGTATATATGACTTCTTCTTGTTCTTGGGTACCAAGTTCCGCATCTTCTTTTTTGCGCTTTGCATAGCATATCTTATACATGCCTATAAGAGAGCCGACAAGTATTGCAAGACCGCCTACGCAGAGAATTATCATACCCCACCAAGGTATGGATAAATCCGTCGAGCCTGTGATAAGATATATTACGTAACCGCTAATCAAAGTTATTGCGTTGTTGAAGAAATGCACGAGAATATTTGCCCAAATACTGCCCGTCATATAATATACCAGACAGCATACTACGCCGACGAAGAATTGGTGGACGAGTTGCATAGGCGAGCCGTGCATAAAGGCAAAAATAGTAGAACTCAATATGATTCCTATGAATATGGATATTCTGCTTCCGCCCCTTGCAATAATGCCTCTATGCAGAATTTCTTCGCATATAGCGGGTATAGCAGATACGAATATTAAATACAATACGAGTTTGCCAAAACTGTCTACGACGATATTTGCGCCCGAATAATTATAACCTGTCAAGTTGACTAGATATACGAATAGACTTGCTATTGGCATAAAACCTGCAAGCAGACCTATAGATATCGGCAAGGTCATTGCGATTTGTCCGCCGTTGACTTTACGCATAAAGCCCATACCTTTGAATACGTTAAATGATTTGATTTTCCAGTAGCACAGCGGAGAGAGTAGCATTGTGGATTCGTTTAGAAGCGTGACAAGAATGATACCGCCCGTTGACGCAGTGAATAGATTAAAAGCATTCTGCACAGCGTCGGAGCCGTCGGCGGTAGACATGTCTACGCCCAATTTATAGGCAAGTATGCTGGAAGCGAGAATCATCAAGACAAGTTGAAGCATATACTGCAATATAAATTGCCCAATAAACATTGCGCTCGCGTCGTAAAACTCAAGCGTGGGAGTTTTCTTTTTGAAAGAATTCAAAAAGCCTTTTTTATTTTGAGTATCTTCTACTTGTTTCTTTTTTGCCATAATTCCTTTATATAGTAAATTTGCAAGTTGATTTATATTGATTTGCTACATCTACAAAGACGTCGCTTCCTTCTATGAAGTAGTTGTTTTCCAGTTTTTTTGCCGTGCAGTCAAAAGCGATTTCCGGTGTGTTGTTATCTTGCGATAGATGCGCGAGCAAAAACCTTTTTGTTCCGCTTCTAGCCAATTCAAGTATAGCGCCGGCGCAATCGTCGTTGGAGAGATGCCCGTTCTTGCCAAGTATGCGCTGTTTTAGCATAAATGGATATGCGCCTTCTCTCAACATATCTATATCGTGATTGGACTCAAGCATTACGAAGTCGCTACCTCTTAGTTTTTCCAAAGCGCCTTCACTGACAAAGCCTAGGTCGGTGGCGATAGCAATGGAATTCTTGCCTTGAGTTATTCTATAGCCGAGATTGTAATTGGAATCGTGAGGCAGACGAAATGGAGTAATACTCAAATCGCCCAGTTCGAACGGCGCGTCCATATCGCTGTCAATGATATACGGGCTTATCATCGGGTCAAGGAACTCTTTGCTCTGGCTGTGACAATATACGGGAATAGAGTATTTCTTGCAAAAACTCGCAATGCCTTTGACGTGGTCGGAGTGCTCGTGCGTGATTAATATCGCGTTGATTTTGCCAAGGTCTATGTTGGCAAGCCTAGCTCTTTCCGACAGCGTACGGAAATTCAAGCCGTTGTCAATCATAATATTGACGTCTTTCGTAGATATTACGGTGCAGTTACCGCGACTTCCGCTAGCAAGATTACAAAATTCCATTCTTACTTTTATGTTTTCTCTTGTTATACCTTACAGGGTATATGTTCTGTCATTTCGACTAAAGCGAAGCGACATGGAGAAATCTCAATCCTATTTATCTCAATTTGATTTTGCGTGCTTTGCCTACAAACATAAGTCACACAAAACATTTTACCATAAAATTATTGTATATACAAACGATATTATGGTAAAATATACGCAAAGAGGTGGATATGTACAAGATAGATGCCAACGTAATTGCGGAAAAAATCAAACAGCAGATAGACAAAATTTCTTGCGAAGTTGAACCAAGCTGTAGAGTTGCGCTCAAAAAGGCTTACGAAATTGAGGAAAACGATACGGCCAAGTTTGCGCTCAAAGTTATGAACGACAACGTTGATTTGGCTATCGCCGAGCATAGACCCGTATGCCAAGATACGGGAATGGTAGTGGTATTTTTGGAGATAGGCAAAGAGATAATACTCACGGGTAAATTATTGCAAGACGCAATCGACTGCGCCGTTGAGGAGGCGTACGTCACGTTGAGAAAGTCGGTACTGGACCCTGTTACGAGAATAAATACAAAGACCAATACGCCGTGCGTCGTACATACGAGTTATGTCAATGGAAGCGACGTCAAAGTTCAAGTTATGCTCAAGGGCTTTGGAAGCGAGAATATGTCAAAGGTATATCTTCTCAATCCCGCGCAGGGACTTGAGGAGGCAAAAAGACTTATCGTTGAGACGGCAAAAGTTGCCGGTAGCAATCCCTGTCCGCCCGTCATTTTGGGCGTAGGTCTTGGCGGTACGCTAGAAAAAGCGTCGCTTATGTCAAAACACGCTTTGTTTAGGAAGATCGGAAGCAGTAATCCTATTCCGCATTTAGACCGACTTGAAAAGGAGTTGCTTGCCAAAATAAACGAGTTGGGAATTGGAGCGCAAGGTTTTGGCGGAAAGACGAGCGCTCTAGGAGTATTCATAGAGAGTTATCCCACGCATATATCGTCGTTGCCTGTGGCTATCAACGTGCTTTGCCATTGCTCGCGCTCATGCGAGTTTGTGATAGAGGGCGCGAAGGAGGGAACTTATGTCAGTGATTAAGTTGACTTTGCCTTTGACAAAAGAGGCAATGAAGAATTTGAAAGTAGGAGATATGGTACAGCTTGACGGCGATATGCTGGTATTTAGGGATGCAGGGCATAAGAGATTGTATCAAAGTATATTAGACGGAAAGCAAGCCTTTGATTACGCGGGCGAAACCATATACTTTATGGGACCTTGTCCTGCAAGGAACGGCGAGGCGCTGGGTAGCGCAGGACCTACAACGTCTTGCAGAATGGACAAGTACACGCCCTTTATGTTGGACAACGGCTTGTCGGCGCAGATAGGCAAAGGCAAACGCGACGGGGCGTGTATCGAAGCCTTTAAGCGCAACGGCGCCGTGTATTTTTCGGCAATCGGCGGAGCGGGCGCAATCTACAGCAAGTGTATTCAAAAGGCGGAAGTGCTTTGCTTTGAAGATTTGGGTACGGAAGCGGTACGCAGAATTACAGTCAAAGATTTCCCCGTTGTCGTCGCGATTGACAGCGATGGCAGAAGTATTTATTAATTAGTACGAATTACTGCGCGCACTGAGTAGCAA
>CAMWPK010000010.1 GCA_947176115.1 uncultured Clostridia bacterium | reverse complement strand
CTCCTCGGCTACCAAAGAAGTGCCGACCTCATAGCCTTGCGCTTTTGCAAAAGTATAAGACATACCGCCACCGATGATAAGCGTGTCGCACTTGTTGAGAAGATTGTCAATAACTTTGAGCTTATCCGCAACTTTTGCTCCGCCGAGAACGGCTACGAAAGGATGAACGGGATGCTCAAGACTGTCTGCCATTACGCTCAATTCTTTTTCAATAAGGAAACCGCATACTGCGTCTTTTACAAAACCGTACTCAACGATACCTGCCGTCGAAGCGTGACTTCTGTGAGCAGTACCGAAAGCGTCGTTGACGTATACTTCTGCGTACTCGCTCAACGCTTTGCAGAACGCCTCATCTCTGCCCTCTTCTTCTGCGTGGAAACGCAAATTCTCAAGCAATACGCACTCGCCGTCTTTCAAAGCGCCAACCTTTGCCTTAGCGTCTTCGCCGATTACATCCTTTGCAAATGTAACCTTGCCGTCCAAAAGTTGATTAAGTCTGTCGGCTACCGGCTTGAGCGTCAACTTGATTGGGTCGTTCTTCAAAGCCTTTGCGATTGCCTCTTCTTTTGCCTTTGCTTGCTCCTCTACAGGCAATGCTTCAATAGCTTTCTTTTCCTTTTTAGTCAAGCCCACTTTTGCGCTGAAAATGCTGTGCGGTTTGCCCATGTGAGAGCAAAGAATAACCTTTGCGCCTTGGTCCATAAGATACTTAATCGTCGGCAATGCGCCTTGAATACGGTTCTCGTCCGTAATTACTCCGTCTTTCATAGGCACGTTGAAGTCTACTCTTACTAGACACTTCTTACCTTTTACCTGTACGTCTTTGATTGACTTCTTGTTCATATACAGCTCCTTATATATAAATAAATTTTTACAAAAGCATTATAGCACTCGCCGAATAAATTGTAAAGAATATCCAATAAATTTTTAATTAATAGGATTGAGATTTAATTAATCTTTACTTGTCGGCTTTTGGCTTTCGTCAGTATTTTGAGCAGACAATTCGTCGACCTTATTTTCTGCGGTATGGATATTATCTTGCGCGGTCTGCTCTTGCGCAACTTGCTCTTGCTTATTCTTATTGAAAAGCGAGCAATCAAGACGGCGAAGATGCGCTCTATCGGCGTCGCATACGGCGATAAATTCTCCGTTGTATTCCTCAATGTGCATACTTGCTCCGCACCCCTCTATATCGCAAGGCGTCTTGATAGTGAGCGCGTAAAAAGTATTGCCCGACAACATATACGGCGGTTTGCCGTAGCTGATTTTCTTGACGGCAAAATTGCTTTTGCACATAGCCTTGACCATACGCAATTTATAGCCGTTGTCTATCGCGAAAGCTCCGCCCGTCGCGCATATTACGAATACGACGAAAATCAATGCAATTCTCAACGTAGAATTAAATTGCAATCTTCCAAGCAAAAAGATAAGTCCCACGCAAATTACTATAGTGATTATTGCCAAAGCAAATTTCACGCTTGTGACTTTCTTCATCTTGTCTTTATCGCACACGGCGGTAGCCTCGACCTCGCCCATATCAAGGTCGCGAATATCTTGCAAGTCCTCGGCTTGCAGACTTGCTTTTGACAGTATATACTGTTTTTCTCTCTCTTTGGCTTGTCGGCGTTCGAAGAAAGACATGCGCTTCTTTTCACTGACGAGTTGCGCTCCGCACTTCTCGCAGAACCTTACGCCGTCTTTATTTTCATGCTGACAATTCGGACATTGCATAGACTATTTTTCTTCCTTAATTACTTTATCGTTTGGAATACTATCCAAAGGTTGTCTTTGAGCGTTGAGCTTTTTTACATTCTTCCTATATATGCCGTATACTACGCACATCGTCACCGCTCCGGCAAGTAAGAGATAGCTACCTATATGCGGTTGGATTTGACCTCTGCCCGCGCTTGCAATACCTACCGCCACAAAGAATAGCCATTGCAAAATTGCAATTACGGAAAAGATTATTACTGACGTGAAGAACAATTTGCCGTCCTGCTTTTTAGACCTCTTTATCACCGTAACCGCAAAGAATATCACGATAGCGATAAAAAGCAAAATACATAGTATCAATCCAACGATATACGCTCTATCCAGCATATTTATATCTTCTTGGGTAACTTTCATTAAGAAAGCATTGTAAATTATCTCTGAACTCAAATCGTTGGAATCGGCGTTGACTTTGGCAATATATTCAATAGAATTGGAATAGCCCTTTGTCGTAGCGAAAAGAAAATCAAATGCCGACATATCTACTCCTATACTCATAGTTTCGTCTTGCGTCACAAGGTCGCCCAAGAACTCGCTCAACGACCCCGTAAAATTCATGCTAAGCAAAGGAAGTAGCAAAATAGATATCACAGCCACGGCTATGACTACCGCAACCGTAATATTCAACTTCTTATCCCACTTGCTCCTCTCCAAGTCAAGCGCTTGGTTATGACGCATAATCTCTCTTTGCTGATTGCTCAAAGCATCGGGGTTTTTCTTTTTTGACCTCTTCGCCATATATTCTCCTAAACTTTTAATAACAGATATATATTACTATATTTTTGCCCGATTGACAAGGTATGAATAATAATTTGCAAAAAATATACACTAATTACGGCATACAAGAGCGATTTATATGCTAAAAAAACTACAGGAGGAGATTATGATAACTATTATTGCATTGATATTGGTTACAATCGGCGCTCTCAACTGGCTTTCGGTGGGAATATTTAATTTCAATATCGTTAACTGGATATTCACGCCTAATGCTTACGTGGGAGCAAGAGTTGTCTATGCGCTCGTAGGTATCGCAGGCGTATGGCTAATAGCTTATTTGATTTACAACAGGTTTTCACCAAAGCGTATCCATGCCGTTGAAGACATGGCGCATCACAAAAGACACGAAGATTATCACGAAAACAAATAAGTAATCAAAACAAAAGACGGTATGCCCTTAATGACATACCGTCTTTTGAATTTTTTCATTCGTAAGTATTAATTAACAGCCTTTAGACTTAAAATAAACTTCTGGCCGTTGGTGAAATTAAGAGTCAAGCCTTCCCCGTCATTTGTGAAAGTACCCATATAATATTCTTTGAGTAAAACTTTTAGGTCAAGAAACAAGTCCTCTATCTCTACTTTATACTGTAAATCGTTTAGTTGCGCATTGAAGATGTGTTCACTGCATTTGCTTTGGTTTTGTATCATATGTCTGCCTCCTAAAGTAAATTTAATAACCGCGCTAGTTATTTTGCTAAAGTATACCACCGAAATTACGCGTTGGTATGACATATTTTGTCGAATTTTGTTTATTTTTGATTTGTTTTGTAGAAAAGTGATTTTTTCTATAGTATTTCCATGAAAAAAGTAAATTTTTATTCTCTTATGTATATCTGAATCAAACTGTCTATGATTAAATTGCCGTCATATTGAGTAAGAATTTTTGTCCGTTGTTGAGTGTGATTTTAAGCGACTTGCCATCGTTAGTAAAAGTACCGCAATAATATTCTTTTATTAGCACTTTCAAATCAAGTAGCATATCGTCAAGACTTAATTTGCAATTAGATTCGTCAAATTTAGTATCAAAAATATGTTCTGTGTTTTTACTATTATCTTTCATCGTTGTACCTCCTTATATTTTTTCACATAGTTGTCGAAACTTCGTGTATCTATATTATAGGTTATATATTTACACATTTCAAGTGATTTGTGTACATATTTAACATAATTGTAACAATAGGAGTGACGAATTTATGAGTATTTTGTCGAATTTTAGCGAAACATTAGCAGAATTGATGTTAATACACAATCTGAAAGCTGAAGACCTTTCAAAACTGATACCAATTGAAAGGTCAACAATTACAAGACATTTAGAAGGAAAGACCATCCCAACATTGCCAAATGCAATAGAAATTGCTAATTTCTTTGAATGTTCTTTAGACTATTTATTTTGTTTAACTAATAAATATGAAAAGAAGAAGTATCTTCCCTGTCCACCATTCTCTCTAGCATTTCAAGAAATATTAAAATCCAATAAATGCACTAGATATAGGCTTGGTAAGGATATTAAATATCCCAACAATACTCTTATTGACTGGTTTTACGGTAAGCGTATTCCTAGAATGGATAATGTAATAAAAATCGCAGACTATTTTGGTTGCACGCTAGATGAACTTGTAGGCAGAAAGTCTGTTGATTAAAAATAACTACAAAAATTTTGATGCTCGCACAATGAAATATTGATTATTCGCCATACTGTCGCTTAGCCCATAATAACGCAACAACATGCTGATAAGAAGGAGATATTTATAAATTAATCATGTTAGATAATTTTAGCGATACGCTGTCAGAACTTATAATAATGCACAACTTAGACGCTTCTAAACTTGGAAAACAAATTAGTATTGACGGGTCTACAATCGCAAAATATTTATCAAAAAGGTCATATCCGAAACTTCAGTATGCAATTAAAATAGCAGATTACTTTGGCTGTGCTCTAGACTATTTATTCGGCTTGACAAACGATTATAATAAGAAAACGTATTTGCCTTGTCCGCCTTTCTACCAAGCCTTTCAAAAATCATTAAAATCACATAACCGCACACAATATCGACTTTATACAGACCTTGGTTTTGATGACCAAAGTGTAAGCGATTGGTATCACGGCAGAGTTATTCCTGCAATGTATAATCTTATAAAAATCGCAGACTATTTTGGTTGCACGCTAGATGAACTCGTAGGCAGAAAGTCTATTGATTAAAAATAATTTACAGTAATTTTATGCGTCATATTGAAATAATTAGATTCTTCGACTTCACTACGTTTCGCTCAGAATGACATCTAAGCGGTTGAGATTTCTCCACTGCGGTCGAAATGACATATTAAGTATCTCACTCGCTACTCACCGAACATCAAATACACAAACCGTGCAAAGTACTCCCAATCAGCAAATGCCTTGTCACGGCTTCTTGCATACTAACGCTCTTGTCGTAGAGGCACAATTCGTCTAAAGCTATGCTCATTAAGTTGTGCAATTCCAGCAATCTATACATTGACTGCTTCATAGGCATACGCTTTGCAGGCAAAAAAATCTCTTGGGTTATGTCCCCTTTTAGCGCGATAGCAGTATTATTTTTGCCTATTGATTTAATAATAAAGTCAATAACTTTTTTGTTGCGCGCAACGAAGATTTGATCAAGCAAGCCCAAAATCGACAGCATTTCCTTACCGCATTTGCAAAATGATAAGCAATGCTCAGTCATATATACCGGAAGCGGATATACGCAGGATCTACTCTCATTCTTACAAGCGCATACCCCGATTGATTCGTACTCTCTTTGCATATTGGCTATCTGCGTATCATCGGCAATCACAAAATCATTATCGTTTGCCCAATTATCCTGTCTATCATCTGCCATAATTCCCTCCGTCAACATATAAAACTGTCACTATTATATTTATTAAAATATTAAAATATTACTAAATTAGGTATCGATAGTTGCAATTTCGTAATACTTTGATTATAATAATTAATATGGATAACAATATATTGTCACCTACGTCACTGTGGGCAGATTACGACGCAAACGCCGTCAAACTCAAAGCCAACTTCTTGAAGTATGAAACCGACGGCAAAAATGTGGTAAATTTTGAGGTGTATCTCAGTTGCGATACTGACACGGACAAAGATACGCCCCTCATCTACTGCCATGGCAAAATCCCCAAGACCGATTATAAGAACGCTACGATAATTTATATCAACGGCTACGATTCTTTTCTACAAGAAGACGTATCCAATATATTTATCCCAAGGGGCTACGGCGTAATTAGTTTTGACTACATGGGCAAGTCGCCTAATAGAACTAGATACACAATTTATCCAAAGTCTTTGGAGTATGCCAACTACGCTCACAGCAAAGGACATCTCAATTCCTACGTAAACTCCCCTAAAGATTCTTGCGTATACATTTGGAGTAAGATGTGTCGCAACGTAATTACTTTCATTAAAAAACTTCTCGGCGAAGACAACAAAATATATCTCCGCTCTTCCATGGAAGGCGGTAACATACTCTGGCAAGTAGCGGGAACCGACAAACGAGTAGACGGCATAATTGCCACGAATAATGCAGGCTGGGCAGAATTTAAGGGCTTGTTTAGATTCTCCGACAGCGTAGACGAATTTGATTTCAGAGAAGATAAACTGCAATGGATAAGCGCTTGCACTCCGCAGGCGTACGCAAAATTCGTCACCTGCCCCGTGCTGTACTTATCCGGCACAAACAGCAATTACACCAGCGTGGACAGAGTGGAAAAATCTCTTGAACTTACCGCTAACAACGGCAATAACAAAGTATGTCTTTGCGCGAATATTACCAATACCATTGACAGCTACGCAACCGCAACGACTATCTATTGGCTAGACTGCGTATATAACGGCAAAAACATTCCTAAGTCGCCCAAACTCACCTTTGAAATCAGCGAGGGCAAAGTATTGGCTAAAATGGAGTATGACGACAGCGCCGAGATAGATAAACTCGTAGTATTTTACTCATACAACGAGATAAACAGCGAATTTAGGCATTGGGATAGAATACTTCTATCTTCGGCTAATCCGGTGACGGAAATTCCGGCGCGCTACGGCGATACTAAGATATTCGCTTTTTCATCAACGCAGTATAAGGACGGTCAATGCTTCTCTTCCCTACCGCAAATGCTCGACTTAGAGAAAGTAAAAGTAGACAGAATCGCGCCAAAGCGTACGCGTATCGTCTATGAGAGAAATCAAGGTCTTAACGCTTGGGCGGTGGATAATATTACCGGCGCGTCTTATATGCCCGAACTGCAACTGGGCGCCTACGATATATTCGGCGTAACGGCGCGCAGAGGTAACCTTTCGACTTATTATATCAGCGATAAAAATTTTGAGAGAAAAGAAACGAGTATATTGCAATTCGACTGCTATTGCGAAAAAGACAGAAATTTAGTCGTAGAACTTTCCGTAGAAACCGACGACTTCTCTTACGAGAGCTATATGGTAAGCGTCAAGATTATTGGCGGTGAATGGCAAAAGATAGCTTTATCTCATTCAGATTTCAAGACTAAAGAACTTGTTTCGCTCAAAGATTGGAACCGCGTCAAAAAACTGTCGTTTGTAGATATTAACCACGCATTGATCAACAACGTAATTTGGATATAACGCTATGATTAAGTTAAGCGAAATAAATCAATTTGACAAAGTAATAACCAAAAAAAATCATCCGTGCGGTAATAACGTCTGGACAGTCTTGCAAAAAGGCGTGGATTTCAAGATTCAATGCGATAAGTGCAATCATACCGTTATTATATCCGCAGAAAATTTTAAGAAGTCCGTCAAAGGCGTTTTGGAGCGTAATTAATGGAAGTATACACTTATATCGATAAGCCTAAAAGAAAAAAATCCGTTGTTGCGCTCAACGTCATGCTTGCGGTAATGATAGCGTTAATCCTCGTATTGATTATACTCTTCTCTACGATATTTGCGACAATAGCGGTGGTAGGTCAAAGTATGTCCCCCACTCTAGCAGAGGGCGATAAACTCTTGCTTGTCAAATACGGATACAAATTACAGCGAGGAGATATAATCGTTTTCCAAAGAGAGGACAAAGCCAACGTCAAACGTATATTGGGACTTGAGGGAGATATAATTCAGTTCGATTTGGATAATATGACCTGGATCGTCAACGGCAAACCTTACAACGAAGAATACGTAAAAGACGGTTACAGCGAAAATTATTTTACGCCGTCCAACCAGTCGGAAAAAGAAGTCGTAGACGCTATTTTATCTAAAGAAGGGCTTACGGTTCCGCAAGGACAAATGTTCGTGCTGGGCGACAACCGCAATATCCAAGGCGGTAAGGTGTCGGTAGACTCGCATACCAACGGCACGTTCGACACTTCAAGTATAATAGGAAAAGTAATAAAAATTTATTGATTTTTGAGGAGATAAAATGAAAGCAATAGTTTCGGTAATAGGCAAAGACAAAAAAGGCATAATCGCAAAAGTTTCGACAGCTCTTTACGAGATGAATATCAACATCGAAGATATTTCCCAAACCATTATGCAAGACTATTTCACAATGATTATGGCGGTGGATACAAGCGAATGTCCTCTCAAATTCGACGCTATAGTGGACAAGCTCAAAGAATTGGGAGAAAAAACTCACTTGGAGATACATATCCAACTTCAAAGTATCTTCGACAGCATGCATAAAATCGACACCGACAAGAAGGGACTTTGATTATGTATTCAAGCAACGAAATTATAGAAACGATAAATATGATTTCCCAACAGCACCTCGACGTGCGTACGATTACGTTGGGAATATCTCTCTTTGACTGTATTACCGACAGCAAACAACGCACTTGCGACAAGATATACGATAAGATAATGTCCAAGGCTGGCAATCTCGTAAAAATCGGCAACGATATATCAAGCGAACTTGGAATACCTATCGTCAATAAGCGCATATCCGTCACGCCGATTTCTCTAATATCCTCCGCAAGTAAGGGACACCTTGAGATAATCCGCACTCTTGACAAAATTGCCGACGAAACGGGTATCGACTTCTTGGGTGGCTACTCTGCCCTCGTACATAAAGCAATGACGCCGTATGAAAGAGAATTTTTACTCTCCATTCCTGAGGCGCTGTCAACGACTAACAAAATATGTTCGTCAATCAACGTAGCTACTTCCAAGGCGGGTATAAATATGGACGCCGTCGCGCTTATGGGCAAAATCGTCAAGGACTGCGCGTACCTTACCAAAGACAAAGACAGTATCGCTTGCGCTAAGCTAGTGGTATTTGCCAACGCAGTTGAGGACAATCCGTTTATGGCAGGCGCTTTCTTAGGCGCCGGCGAGGACGATACCGTAGTCAACGTGGGCGTATCGGGTCCGGGCGTAGTAAAAACGGCTTTGGAAAAATGCAACGGCGATTTGACGGACGTTGCGGAATGTATAAAGCAGACGGCTTTCAAAATAACGAGAGTAGGTCAACTCGTAGCCAAAGAGGCAAGTAAACGCCTCAATGCAAGTTGCGGTATAGTAGACCTATCTCTAGCCCCCACTCCCGTAATTGGCGATTCGGTGGCGCATATACTTGAAGAAATCGGACTTGAGAGCGTGGGAGCGCACGGCACGACTGCTTGTCTTGCAATGCTCAACGACGCAGTAAAGAAAGGCGGTATTATGGCTTGCTCCAACGTGGGCGGACTTTCGGGAGCGTTTATCCCGGTGTCAGAGGACGCAGGTATGATAAAAGCTACGCAAATAGGCGCTTTGAGTTTTGACAAACTGGAAGCAATGACTGCCGTATGCTCAGTTGGTCTTGACATGATAGCGATCCCCGGCGATACCACTGCAGACGTAATATCCGGTATAATCGCAGACGAAATAGCAATCGGCGTAGTCAATACCAAGACTACCGCTGTGAGAGTGATACCGGTATACGGCAAAAAAGCGGGAGATACGGCTGAGTTCGGCGGGCTTCTCGGCACTGCTCCAATCATGAATATCAATACGTATTCCCCGTCAAAATTTATATCAAGAGGCGGACGCATACCGGCTCCGTTGCATAGCAATAAGAACTAAGATGAACATAGAAGGCAAAAACCCTGTCAAGGAAGCGCTTGACTCCAACACGGCAATTTCAAAGATTTGCATTTCAAAGACTGCGCACGATTTGCAGTCTATCGTAGATATTGCCCGCAAAAAGAATATCCGAGTGGACTTTGTTGACAAAGCCTATCTCGACAGAATCAGCGAAAGCAAACGTCATCAAGGCGTGATTGCTTTGAGCAAGGACTTTGAGTACTGCTCTATTGACGATATTTTGGAATACGCTAAATCAAAGGGCGAAAAACTATTCCTAATCATACTCGACGGAATCGAAGACCCGCATAATTTGGGAAGCATTATCAGAGTCGCCGAGTGCGTAGGCGCGCACGGTATCGTATTGCCGACCAGACGGAGCGTGGGCGTAAACGCAACCGTACTTCGCACGTCGGCAGGCGCGGTAAATCATATGCGTATCGCAAGCGTTACTAATATCAACGATACTATACGCTCGCTCAAAGACGACTTTGTCAACGTGTATTGCGCGGATATGAACGGAGATTGCCTTTACGACAGCCACCTAAAAGAAGATACGGCGATAGTTATAGGTAGCGAAGGCTTTGGCGTAAAACAACTGACGGCAAAGCTCTGCACGGGCGTATTGTCCATACCGCAATTCGGCAAAGTAAATTCTCTCAACGCTTCCGTAGCTTGTGGAATAATATGCTATGAAGTAGCTCGCCAACGCCTAAAATAGTATGATTAAAAAAATCTTTGGACAATGGCATATTGCCGAATTGATTTTATATATTGCAGGTCTGGTTTTGATTTCAGCGATGTCTATATGTTTTAAGGCGTCTTGGATCTCTGCCGTCACAGGTCTTCTAGGTTTGTCGTGCGTAATGTTTGCCGCCAAAGGCAAAGTTATAGGAATATTCTTCACTTGGGGTATGATAATCTTTTATAGCATACTCTCTTTCAAAAACAAATACTACGGCGAAGTCTTTATCAACGTCTGTATGATGTTTCCTATGACTATAATTCAGCTCGTCGCTTGGCTAAAGCATCTCGGCAAAGACTACGTAGTCAAAGTCAACTCAATCACCAAGAAAGAAATAATCATCGTAAGCATAGTAGCCATAATATCTTTTGCGGTATTCTATTTTGTGTTGAGAGCTATTCACACTTCTCAACTAATATTCAGTACGATTTCTATCGTAACTAGCGTGCTTGCGACGTACTTCCAGTCCAGAAGAAGCAAATACGGCTTTTTATCTTTCTTGTTTAACGACGCCGTACTGTGCGTACTGTGGCTTTTCGCAACGCTTGACGATATAAAAAACATAGCCATGCTTACAGCAGTCGCGCTATACGTAGTATGCGATATTTACGGCTTCATAAGCTGGGGCGTTATGCAAAAGCGCCAACAAAAAGAATAACTATTACAAATAACGTAATAGCATTGAGGAGAAACACGAATGATAGTGGGAGTAAAAAGGGTAAGAATCCCGCAAAAAGACGTTCTTGCCAATCTGCTTGAAAAATACGAATACGAACTTTCGCAATATGACAAACGCCCCTTTAACGCGCAAGGGCTATTTAACTATGAATATCTTAACAGCTATTTTATTGATGAAAACCGCTATGCATATTTTATATATTCCAACGGCAACCTAGCGGGCTTTGCGCTTATCAACAAAATTCCCGAATGCGCTCAACCTTGCGACTGGTCGGTTGCGGAGTTTTTTATTGCATATCCATATAGAAGAAAAAGAATCGCTACGCGCGCAATGGTGGAAATATTTAGACATCACGTCGGCGCTTGGCATATTAAATATAACAATAAAAACGTAGCCGGCGTCAACTTTTGGAATAATATAGCGCAAGCAGTCGCAAAAAATAAAGTCGAAGTATTTAGAACAAAAGACTTTTACGACAACTCCTTGGGCAAGGTTTTGATGTTCGAAACTTGATTATCTTTTATTGAATTGAACTTTGATTTTACGGCGTATCTTCTGCAGATTGTTGTCTACGTACTTAGTATTCTTGCCTATTGCCTCGGCAATCTCTGCGTACGACTTGCCGTCGTAATACATATTGAGGATATTTCTCTCGTCGTTTGTCAAAGAGGTGACGATTATCAACTTGAGCGTTTCGATCTCTTCAGTATTGATAGCAATCTCTTCGGGAGTTAAAGAACAACTGTCCGCTTCTTCAACGGAACTTATAGGTATACTGTCGCTCAAGGCTTTATTTTTCAATCTCTTACCGCTACGTATACAGTCTAGTATTCTATTCCTAATACACTCGTGAGCGTAAGTTATGAAAGATGCCTCTCCGCCTAAATTAAACGTGACGATAGCGTTGAAAAGTCCTATCATTCCCTCTTGTACAAGGTCGTCCCTGTCAACGCCTTTAAGATAAAACGAGCGCGCAATAGAGTTGACAAGACCTTTGTATTTCTCCAAAAGCTCCCCAACTGCGCTTTCTTTCCCATCGCGATACTGTTTTATCAAAAGTATATCGTCTTGCATTGATTTTTTACCCAGTTTCTCGGCACCTTTTCTTATTAATTATTTCTTACTTACTTCGGCTAACAACGCTTTCTGCTTTTCTCTAACTTCAAGCGGTCTACCGCACGTCATCTTACCTTCGCTACAAGCTCCGCTTACGCAAGCAGGTCCGCAGTTGCCGAAAATTGCAGGCGCAACTTCAAGCACCAGCTTGAGCATTTGCCATGCCACATCTCTTATCTCCCACTGCGCTCTATTGCAACATCTTAGGTTGAAAAAGTTCATAAGCGATCTTGCATTCATTGTGACGACCATTTTGGTTTCCGCCGCGTTGGGAAGTACGAATCTTGCGTCCTCGTTGGACTTTTCGCAAGCCCCGCCCAAAGCAGTCTGCCATTCGGTATACCACTCGTGCAATGTAGCCATTTGTTTTTTATACTTTTCTACGGCGTCTTTTCCCATAGCCTCGATTGCCTCAGGAATAACGTAGTTGAAAGTATCTCCGCCCTTATTTGCGGGAACGTATCTTTGAGATTTAACGCTGAAAGACGCAATTCTATGCCTTGTGATTTGCGCAAGCAAACTGCGAGATACGCCCTCGATACCAAAGGTAAAATTGGCGTGTTCAAACGGTGACGCATGCCCGAAAGACCTCAATCTCTGAATAAACTTGGCAATATCGCTCTTATCCAAACCCTCTTGCAGATTCTCGATTGTAGCGTCGCTGTAACAAAGTTTTGCCGCTAAAGCGACAGTCCTCTCCGGATTCGGCGTATATTCAAGTAATTTAACGCTTGGTTTAACTTGTGGCATAATTCTTCCTCCAATCTCTTCTTTACGTGTTGTCTTAAATATTTTACTTGACTATTAGATTTTTGTCAACGCTTCTTCTCCCACTGACAAAAGATATTCAAGTCTATCGCTCTGTCCTGTCAAGTACAAATATCCTATCAAGGCCTCAAAGCCTGTAGCAATTCTATAGTCGCTTACGCTGGCGTTCTTTGCCATAGAGTGAGAATGAGCGTTGCGCGCTCTGTGGAAAATATCGTCCTCTTCCTCGTCAAGCAGTTGCATTATGGCTTGCATACTCTTTGCCTGCGCCTCGGCTTTAACTTTAGCAGTTACGGCTTTGTTTAGTTTGTCGGCTTTTCCAGTCGTCTTGGAAAGCTCTTGTAATCTTATATACAAAGTATGCACGCCGTCGCCAATATAGGCAAGCACGAGAGGGTTGAGCTCTCGCGCCTGTTTAGTAGTCATTGGATTGTCGTTTCTGAGTAGGCTCATTTTTTCTTTGCCGTCTTTTGAGCTACGAAATAATCAAAGAGCAATTCGTCGCTATACTCCGATTGACCGGTAGCTTTCAAAGTACACTCTTGGATATATTGATAACAACTCTTTTCCATAATTCTTATTATATCAAAAGCCTCGTCCATATCTTTGCCTGCGCAGAATACGCCGTGATTTGCCATAAAGCAAGCGTTGCGTCCTTGCATTGCCTCAACAGTACCCTCTTTGAGTTTTTTAGTTCCCGGGAGTCCGTATGCGCCGACTTTGCAAGTACCGCCTACAAGTTTTTGCATCTCTTCGCTCATTACCGGCAATTCTATTCTTGCCGAAGCAAGTATCGAGCAGAAAATTGGATGGGAGTGTATCGTAGCGTTTATCTCAGGTCTTGCCTGCAATATAGCGGCGTGTATCTTTCTCTCGCTGGTAGGCTTTTTGCCATAAGCCCAAATTGACGGGTCGCTGATTTGTACGACCGGCATATCTTCGGGAGTGAGCGCAATATAGTCCAATCCCGTAGGAGTAACCAGCATGTGATCTTCGTCAAGTCTTACTGCAGTGTTACCCCAAGTGCCTTGCACTAGGTTTTCTTCCAATAGACCGACACCGCTGTCCTTTATTACCTGTCTTAATTCAAGTTCTTTAGCATTATCCCAAGTCTTGTTGATAACGACTGCGTTCTTATCGTCTGCTCTTTGCTTTTCGTCATTGGCTTGAGCTTTGTTTTCGCCCTCTTCTTTTGCCGAAAGATTTTCCTGATTCTTCTTGCTATACTTAGTCTTATAGATAAATCTCATCAATCTGGCCTCCAAGCCATTGATGATTTTATTCTCGCCGATTACGCTAGACGCTACAAAGCAGTGACTTGCCTTGTCGAGTACGAGTACGCAAGTATACGCTTCGTCCATAGTACGTCCCGAAGTGATACAGCCCTTATTCTTTACAAGACAGGAATTTCTTCCTTTCAAAGTCTTTATTATGCTTGCGATATCGTCATTTGCTGTCTTGCAGGTAGGTCCTACGATTTGCGCCATATCGTCCATTACCGCAGGGATAGTTACGCCTGCCTTAGCGACGGGCATAACCCACTTGGGATAGCATTGACAGATAGCGTTGATATCTGCTCTTGCGTTGTAAATTTCAGCGTGATATTTGTATTCCTTTTCCGCTGTAAAGATATTCATCTTTATTACGTCGTTCTCTGTGAGGTCGGCAAGTTTTACGCCCGCTCTGGTTATATACATTTCGTTGAGTTCGTAGCGCATACTCAACATATCTTCACTGCCGACTACGCCCTCTTCAACAAGTCTTTTTGCATACTCTAAAATTGTTTGAACATTATTATTCATTATTCTTCGTCTCCTTCAAATCTTTTTGAGTTGGCTTGCTTGTACGTCTTTTCCAAGCTGTAATATATTTGCTTATAACTCTTAAAGAGTTCATCGTAAATATATTTGTTTTGCGGATTAGGTCTATACGTTTTGCTCTCTATGACAAAATTCTTTGCCTCGGCAAAACTGCCAAGTTCGCCAAGTCCGATAAGCGCGATTATTGCCGCGCCCAAAGCGCCTGCGTTACGCGGATTTTGCACGATGGCAAATTCGCTACCTGTAATATCTGCAATGATTTGCATCCAAGCGTCGTCCAAAGCGCCACCGCCTATAATTCTAAATTGTCTGCAATGGAATTTGTAATCCTTGCGGAAATTTTCCAGTATCCATCTCAAATTATAGCCGATACCCTCGTACAAAGCCTTCATTATATGCTCTCTGGTATGATTGGGAGTTACATTCCAAAGCGTAGCTCTCGTAGTCGTAGACGATACCGGACATCTCTCTCCAAGCATCCATGGAGTGCATATCAAGTGGTCGGAACCCGCAGGTATTGACTCTATGACTTTATCCATATACGCGTATATGCCGTCGCCAAGCTCCTTTTGCTCATTAGAGAAGAACTGGTCGCATATCCACTGTATGTTACTGCCCGCGGCTTCGGTAATTCCGCATATCAGGTTCATTTCAGGGTCTGCCGACTGTATTGCCGCCGCTCCGTGCTTGAACTTGGTCTTATTCTTGCTAGACGCCGCTACCCAAGCCGAAGTGCCGAGGTAAATATGTATTTCGCCGTCGCCGTTCATACCGCTTCCTATTGCCGCCGCCTGCGTGTCGTCGCAACCGCCAAATACCGCAGTACCCGGGCAAAGTCCCATTTTCTCCGCCGCCTCGGCAGTAAGTCCGCTACCTATCTTGTCGGTACTCTTGACGAGCGGAGGGAGTTTCTTAAGGTCAATGCCTATGAGTTTCAATGCGCTCATCCAAGTCTTTTTCTTCAAATCAAGACCGTAACTTGACGCGCCTGAAAGTTCCGCAACCATTTCGCCCGTACACTTGTATTTCAAATAACCGTTGACGTCAAGAAAATACTTGGTGTTGTTGTATACGTCGGGACGTTCTTCTTTCAACCATTGAATTTTGGACACTACGTCCTTGCCCATAATAGGCGTACCCGATACCAAAGTGAATATACGCTTTCCGCCGACCTTTTTCATAAGCGTCTGCGCTTGCTTTTCCGCTCTGCCGTCCACCCACGTGATGTTGCGATGCAAAACTCTGCCGTTCTTATCGACAGGAATTATGCCCATCGCTTGCGTAGAAAAGATTACGCCCTCGACGTCCTTGGGGTCTATGCCCGTCTCTTCCATTATCGTCTTTGACGCAAGACATACGGCGTTCCAATACTCTTCCGGCTCTTGCTCTACGAATGCGGGCGCGGGATAGTACGTAGGATAAGGCACTGCCTTAGAAGCAACGATATTTCCCTTAAAATCTATAAGCACGGCTTTATCCGAACTCGTACCCATATCGTGCGCTATTATGTATTTCATAATTTACCTCTTATAATTATATAAAATGTTCTTAAGCGGTTCTTAAGTGCTTTATTGAAAATGATACCTACCTTGATATTCAGAAGAATTCCTTAAGGTAGTAAGTAGGTAAAGGTGAACCTAATATAGGCTCACCTTTACGTTTTTATAAATTAGTTTTTAGCAGATGCTTTTGCTTCAGACGCTTCAATCTTTGCAAGTTTCTTTTCTGCCTTCTTATACTTCTTTTCGTTGACGCCGTTGTACTTGTTCATCTTGTACTTAGCTACTTGCTTATCCATAGCCTCGGTTCTCTCCTCAACCATACCGAATACGGTATCAAATCTATTGAGTGCGTCGTCGATTACTTCGTCGGTATCTGCCATTGAAGTGTAAAGACGCGAACCTGCCAACGTAACGATGCCGTTTGCCATATAAGCGGCTCCCATGTGTTCCATAGCAACCTTTCTTACCATGATCATATCTTGCTTCTTGAGAACTTTGAGAAGTGTGAGCAAGCTCTTTGAAGAGAAGTCGTAGCTCATTGCGCCGGTACACTCAAGGTGAACTATAGAACCTTGGTTGTAAGCAACGTACGGCAAATTGTGCTTTTCAATCAACTTAACGAGTCCGTCTGTCAATCTGTCGCCTGCTAAGCCTGCTTTAACGCACGCGTTAGTTTCTGCAATCTTCTTGATTGCTACGTAACCTGCCATAGCGGAGAGCGGATTAGCCGCCAAAGTACCGCCACAGTATGCTTTCTTAGCGCCACCTGCTACGCCTGCCGCAAGAAGTGAAACGTATTCTCTCTTACCGCCTACGCCACCTGCCGCAGGATAACCGCCGGCAACTATCTTACCGAATATCGTAAGGTCAGGTTTAACGTTGAAGAAACCTTGAGCTCCGCCAAGACCTACTCTGAAGCCGGTAACGACTTCGTCGAATATGAAGAGCGCGCCGTACTTGTGAGCAAGTTCCAAAGCCTTGTGATTGTAATCAAAATCAACAGGACGGGTACCCGATTCAGGACCTACCGGCTCTACGATGACCGCAGCCGTACCGCCTCTCATTCTCTTGTTGTACTTGAGATAATCCTCTAGCATGTTGAGGTCGTTAGGTCTAACTTCGTCGATTACCGAGAAGATATTGTTGGGAATACCGTGAGATTCAAGGAATTGTCTTGTACCAGGTACTTTAAGTCCGTATACCATTTGGTCTGACCAACCGTGGTATGCTCCGCCTATCTTGATGATTCTCTTATTCTTAGTTTGGCATCTTGCGATACGAATAGCCGCCATAACGGATTCGGTACCGGAACCAAGCATTCTGAACATCTCAACGTTTGGCATATGCTTATTGATTTCTTTAGCGATAAGAAGCTCGGCTTCGTGGAAAAGACCCGTTACCGGACCGCACTCCTTAATAAGTTTGATAGCCTCTTCCTGTACGTCGGGATAATTGCTACCCAAAATCGTAGGACCGCCGGCTTGCAAGAAGTCGATATATTGATTGCCGTCAATATCCGTGAGATATGCGCCCTCGGCCTTTACCATACACATGGGGAACGGCTTGTTGAATGCCAAGTTGTGTTGAACTCCGCCGGGGATATACTTCTTTGCCTCAGCGGTGATTGCCTTTGAGCCTGCGCATTGTACGTCGTAATAAGTTTCACAAATCTCTTTGTACTTATCTGCAGGAATAGAATAAATATTCTTGTCGGTAAGCTCTTTAAGACTTTGATTTATTTCTTTGGCGCTTGCCCAGCGCGATATGCCGTAGCCTTCTTGTACTTTCTCGGGTAACGGCTTGTAAGTAACTTTCATAATTTGCCTCCTTGAAGTTAAAATATTACGTATAAATTTTATCATAGTTAATAGATAGTTGTCAATATTCATAAAAAAATACTTTGCCTGTTTGTCTAAATTTTTTGAAAAATTTTCAAAACTATATTTGACAAATGTCAACGAAAAGTACATTAATTTACAAACACACTTTTTTTGATAATTATTTCAAATTTTTGAATTTTTGTGTTGTTAATTAAAGGGGCGCTGTGA
>CAMWPK010000009.1 GCA_947176115.1 uncultured Clostridia bacterium | reverse complement strand
ATATTTGCATGCGGAAAAGGTCCTTTGAGAGCTTTCAATCCGGCAGGCTTTGCAATATCTCCGGGGAAAAGTTTGAGTATATCAACGCCGTGCTCCATAGCCGTCTGCGCTTCGGTAGGCGTCATAACTCCGCTCATTACGGGTACGCCGTATCTATTACAAGTCTTGATTGTGTCGATATTGAGCGACGGAGAAACTATAAACTTTGCGCCTGCAAGCATAGCTATTCTCGCAGTCTGCGCGTCAAGCACCGTGCCTGCGCCAACAAGCATATCGCTACCTGCATATTTTTCAACAAGCGTCTTGATGAGTTCGTCGGCTCTTGGAACGGTAAAAGTAACTTCGATTAGCTTAATTCCGCCCTTGTAGCAAGCCTCGACGGTCTTAATTGCTTCTTGTAGATCGTTGCCTCTTATGACGACGACTACGCCTTGCTCCTTAATAGCTTTGTACACGTTGTATTTTTGCATATCTCACCTCGTAAAAAGATTGATTTTTTAAGCAATCGCATTATTTTATCAATTATAAATACATTATAATCTATACACTATAAAAAAACAATACTATTTTTACGTTAAAATTATGGACAAAATAGGTTTTTGAGTGTATAATGAATTTATAATATTGTGACAAGAGAGGAAAATCTTAATGCCCGCAATCAACTATATTGGAAAAAATCTCAAGACTTTTGACGTAAAACAGCACAAACATAGCTATTGGGAATTGATTTACTGCACCGGAGGAAGCGGAACTATAACTTTTGAGAATTCAAAGTCGCTTGAATATAATGTGAACGAAATAGTAGTAATTCCGCCCAATACCCTGCACAGTAATACTTCCCAAACGGGTTTCAAAAATATTCATATGACCGTCGCAGGCTGGACGCCGAGTTTCAAGAGCGCAATCGTAGTCAAAGACAACCAGCAAAAAGACCTCTTTACTACTATGGATATGTGCTATAGACACTTCTCGGCAATGTCAGGGTGTTCTTCAAATATAATCATGTCGTTTACAGACTTGATTTTGGGCTTTATCACTCAATTCGACGGCTCGTCGCAGACAAGTCAGCATATAGAACTTATCGCCAACGCAATTATAGAAAATTTCTATGACGCAAACTTCTCTATTGACAACGTATACAGCCAATTCGACTTATCAAAAGACTATATAAGAAGACAGTTTATCAAAGAAAAGGGCGTTTCCCCGCTTCAATTCCTCAACCAAACGCGTATCAATTCCGCGCAAAAGTTATTGCTTTCTCGTAATATAAACAATCTTAAAATATACGAGATTGCCGAGCGTTGCGGTTTTAACGACCAACTTTACTTCTCAAGAGTATTCAAAAAGTTCGTCGGCGTTTCGCCAAAAGAATATATCGGCGAACCCAAAAACAGCAACTATAACGAAGAAGATTGAAAAAACATAGTCAAATCTGTTGAAATTATCATAGATATATGATACAATACTACAAAACCAAAGGAGGATTTAGATATGGCAAAAAAGAAATCAACTGCTGAAAAAGTTGAAAATAAATCCGTTAGAGCTAATATGAACGACCTTATCGGCTTTTGCTCTTGCGTAGCTATCATAATATCAGTTATTATAACCATTCTCAGCGCTATCTTCAAGCACGTGGATATAACTGTAGGAAACGTTAGCCTTGCCGGTGTTTTCAATCTTATTCAAACTATTGCTTTGAGTGTCGCAGTTTGTTTAAGCGCTTACTATTTCGCAAGACGCAGAGTGAAATGGTTTAGAATTACCGTATACGTTTGCATAATTATCTATATTATATTGGCAGTCGCACTCGGTATTTGGGCGCTGTAAACAAATTAGACAACAAGTTAGACAATAAAAAAGGAGCGAATAGCTCCTTTTTTTCTACTCTTTTTAAGCAGTTTAGATTTTGCCATTCCGCTTTACTCAAGTCAAAATGACAAAACTGTTTGGCGGGAAGTGAGTGGCGTAAGATTTTCACAAGTAAGAACGGTTTTCATACTAGGAAATCGACCGCAGTCGTACTTGCTGTACGTCAAGGGCGGTTGACAAAGTATGGGAAGCGTTATTGCCGTGTAAAGCTACGACACCTCACTTTTCGCCAAACTTATAACTCAAATATCAACGTCTTGACCTCGTACTTGCCAAAGTCAAACTCTTCTACTTCGACCTCTTTGAGCTCGTCTTCGATCATATTGCTTATATACGCTTTCTTGTACTCAAACTTTGGCTTGATAGTTGCCGTGCAATCTCTACCGTATCTTTCGTATACTCTTGCAACTATACCCTTGCCGTCCTCGCTTACTTTTACAGTTTCCAAAATTACGTCGCCGTCAATCTCAAAGAGATTGTCAATCGCAACCGCTTGCTCTTTGACGATAAGCGGATTGTTGAGAGTATAACCGTATTGAACTACGTCGCTCTCCTGCCACTTGCCCTCGTGCGGATAGAATACGTAGATAAAATTATGCTCGCCCATATCGCATTTTGGATCGGGATTTTTTGGCGAACGCAATAAGTTGAGGGAAATAAGTCCGTTCTTTACCCTATAACCGTACTTACAATTATTGAGAAGCGCAACTCCGTAATTCTCTTCGTCCAAGTTGACAAACTTGTGAGCGCATATCTCAAATTGAGCTTTTCTCACTGAAGTATCCTCAAGCGTAGACCTGTCAAAATTGCCAAATTGAATATCGCAATTTACAGTATCCGAATATACGCTTGGACGGAAATCGGCGCGTAGCATCTTGTACGCTTCCTTCCAATCTACTTTAGTGTCAAAAACTACCGCGGAACTGCCCTTGGTCAAAATTACTTTTTGGATAATAGTACTGTCTTTGAAAGTATAAGTGTTTTCCATTACGACCTTTACGCCGTCAATATACGACTTATGCTTTATGAGCTTGAATTGCCACTTTCGCATATTAGTATACTTCATATTAATATCCCATGCGTTGTAATACAACTTAGGGTCGGAATATACCGTAAGTCTATTGAGATATTCTCCGCAAAGTTCCTTGTCATTCGTCAAATCAATAAGCGAGCTAATGCTACCGTCTTTTGCAAAATACACTTTGACTTTGTCGTTTTGGATAAAATCTCTGCCTCTAATCAAGCCCGCCGTATCTTCGCTGTTGATAAAGTTGAGCGACGCCGAGGAATACGCCTTAACGTCCGCCTTATACCATACGTTGTTAGCCTTGACGTATTCTTGTCTGTCAAAGCCTATAGTATTAACTACGCTTGGATAGCCATTGTTAGATAATGAATGTAAGATATTGTCAATGTACTCGTTGACTTGCTTATACATCTCCTTATATCTAGCCACCGACTCAACGTATACTCTGTTGATAGAAGATCCGGGGATAATGTCGTGGAATTGATATAACAATACCTCTTTCCATATCTCGTCAAGAAGCGGACATTCGCACTCTACGCCTTTGACCTTTGCAACCGACATAAGCCACTCCAACGTATGCAAAGCCTCTTCCATACGTCTATTGTATAACTTATTATTTGCTTGCGAAGTGTAAGTGCCTTGATGCTTTTCAAGGTATAACTCACCGTCATAAGATGGCATAACTTGACTATATTCATTCTTTAAGTCGTCAAAAAGTTCTTGAGCGGGACGGCGTACTATCTTGCACATACCTTTCTCGTCGACTTCTCTTTCCAACATTTCAAGGTGAGCTTCGCCCGGACCGCCTCCTCCGTCTCCTATGCCGTAGATAAGCAAAGCCTTGTCGATTTCCTCAGATTGCGTATTGCCGTTGTCAGACTTGGTTATTGCCATCGGCGACGCGGTTGAATTATAGTTTCCTTGCGGAGCTAAGTGCGACAATATCTCACTGCCGTCGATACCTTTCCACATGAAAGTCTTGTATGGGAACTTGTTGACGTTGTTCCAAGAAAGTTTTATGGTCATAAAATAATCTCTTCCGCACTTACGCATGATTTGCGGTAGCGACGCCGGATAGCCGAAGACGTCGGGAAGCCATACCATTTTACATCTTTTGCCAAACTCGTCCTTGAAAAACTTTTCGCCATACAAAAACTGTCTTATGATGCTTTCGCCGTTTGGGATATTGCAATCGTTTTCCGTCCACATTCCGCCTTGCAATTCGATTCTGCCGTCAGCTACCGCCTTTTTTACTCTCTCGTATAGAATCGGCTCTTCTTGTTTGATCCAATCAAATAGTTGGGCTTGCGACGCGCCGAATATGTAATTGGGATATTTGTCAATATTGTTGAGCGCAGTTGCAAAAGTACGCGTACCCTTGCGCTTTGTTTCTCTCACAGGCCATAGCCATGCTAGGTCTATATGAGCGTGTCCGATTGCGGTGTACTCCGTAGCTTTATCGTCTATCGGAGCGGTAATAATCTTAGCTAAGTACTCGTGCGCCTCTTGCATACTCTTCTTTGAAAGTTTGTAAGATTGACTGAGCGCCTTATCTATCTCTTTCAATCTCTCTTCGCTCAAATGCTTGTTCTTGCCGTAAGTGAGCATCACCATTAAAAGTTGGAGATAATCGTAATAATAAATCTTTACTTCTTCATTGCAAATTGCCAAATCCTTGCGAGCAAGTTTTACCTTAACTCCGCTTTTATTGCGCTTGCCGTTGAAACCGCTGTCTACAAGAAGTTCTACGTTTTCTCCGCCCTCTGCGGGATTAAACAATTCAACTACTTGTTTGCCCTTGGCAGACTGAACGAGGTCTATTCCGTCAAGCACTTGAGTAATTCCCTGCTTAGGAACTCCGTCAATATATACCAAGCCTTCGCCCTGCACGTTGATGAGCGCGACAATCTTTTTGCCCTTGCACTCTTTTGGTACTTGTCCTTTGAACCTAAACCAAGCGCAGTCAAAGTCACTGCCCCAGACCATCCCTGTCTTGAAAGGGATAAAACTTGCCTTATCAAGCAGATTTTTGGGGATAGGCTCTTTGCTTAAAGACGCTTCGCACGTCATGTGACCTACGACCGTATATATCTTGCTTCTTATTGCAAGAAGTCTTGCTACGTGCTGAGGATATAGCGCAATTCTTTCTACCATAAAACACCTTTTAACAATAAATTATATACAATATTGATAAATATTTTATATATTATAATTATAACTACTTTTTAATTGAGTGTCAATAGTAAATTAAATTGAGAATCAGTCCGCCAAGCAATGCTATTTTGTCCATAATTTGACCAAAAAAGATATTGACATTTACTCACAGCCAATTTATACTAATATTAAAAGGAATTCGATTAAAGTCGAATAAAGGGAGAATTTATGAAAAAATTTTTATCTGTTACTTTAATTTTAGCGCTTGCTTTGACTTTATGTTTTAGCTTTGTCGCTTGTAAAGGTCAAAACGTTGAAATCGTTGACATTGACTACTCAATGGTACTTGCCGACTATCTTGAATATCCAAATGCAGATAACGTTGAGTCAATGAACGCCATAACTAGAAACGTATCTGACATTTATGCCGACGATTCTTTAACAAACGCGCAAAAAATCGCTCAAATGATGGATAGAGCTACTAAAAACGAGATTGAGTGCGCATATTTCTCTTACTTTATTGATAGAGTAGGCGAAACGAAAATGGGCAACAATCACGGACAACTAGTCTACCAAAGACTAAGAAGACAAAGCGATACGATCAAAGATGACTGGACTCTTAAACTTCCGGTTAATCATAATTTTATCGCTGAAGCAATGTTCGTTACCAGCGCCGATATTAGATACGTAACCGACGGTAAGTATTATAGAATGAACACTAGCAACAATAATATAACTTACAATGAAAAAACCGGTCTTTTGGAAGTGCCTGCAGACAAGTGGAAAAAGGAGAGCAATAAAAATTGGAATAACTCACAAACTGCAAAACAATCAAGAAGTTATGACGAAGCACGAAAAACGTGCATTAATTGGAATGCTACAGGCATCGTTGACAGTACTAAAAATCCAACTATTGAAGAAAAAACCGATGGTAATGGCAATGCTTATTACGAATTGGCATTCTCTGTAGACGTCGCAGTAGCAAACAATGACAAACAGACAATAGATTGGTTGGAAAACGACAATGGCGGAAGCGGTATGCAATACCAATACTGCGACTTCGTAGTTCAAATATGGAAAAACGGTCTTGCTAAATATTACGAAGTTAGCGAAAGCTGGAGCGGTAAAATCAAAGTTTACAACGGCTCCGCTCAAAGCAAATCAAAAATCATATTTAGTTATTCTGAACGTGACCAAGACGATTCCGTTACAGCTTCCATTAAAGCCGGTATTAAATAATCGACCACATCAAAACTTAAAAGAGTGTACTATCTAGTACACTCTTTTTTAATTCTTTACGGTTAAGATTTTCGCTACATCTTTAGTCTACAGCGTTTCTAATTCCTTAAGCCACAACTTAGCGCTTGCGTCGCTCGGCATCCTCCAATCCCCTCTTGGAGAGAGAGTCACGCTACCCACCTTTGGTCCGTCGGGTAAGCAAGAGCGCTTGAACTGTTGAACAAAAAATCTCTTATAGAAATTCTTAAGCCATTTGAGTATGACTTCTTTATCGTATCTCCCCTCAAAGGTACTCAAGGCGATGCGATAAACTTTCTTTGGAGAATATCCCCAACGAATTATATAATACAAGAAATAGTCGTGCAACTCGTAAGGACCTACGATACTTTCAGTCTGTTGAGCTATCTCCTCGCCCTTGGACGGCAATAGCTCCGGACTAACGGGAGTATCTAGAATATCAATAAGCGCCTTGCTAACGTCCTCATTGTCGCAAGTGTCAGCGTAATACTTGACAAGATACCTAACGAGCGTCTTTGGAATAGATCCGTTGACGCCGTACATAGACATGTGGTCGCCGTTGTAGGTTGCCCACCCTAAAGCAAGTTCTGACAAATCGCCTGTGCCGACGACAAGTCCGCCCTCTTTATTGGCAATATCCATAAGCACTTGCGTACGCTCTCTCGCCTGCGAATTTTCAAAAGTGACGTCCAACGTATCTTTCGACTGTCCTATATCCTCAAAGTGGCTCTCCACTGACTTGGATATATTGACGCTTGCGAAGTCTACGCCCAAGCCGTTTGCCAAAACTTCGGCGTTTGACTTGGTACGGCTCGTCGTGCCGAAACACGGCATTGTTACTGCTAATATGCTCTTCCTGTCCATTTTAAGAGCGTCCATCGCCTTTACGATTACAAGCAAGGCAAGCGCGCTGTCAAGTCCGCCAGACAGACCGACTACGACTTTTTTCGAACCCGTATGCGACAATCGTTTTTTCAATCCCATGGCCTGCATTTGGAGTATGAGTTCGCATCTCTCCTTGCGTCTATTCTCATCGCTTGGCACAAAAGGCGTCGGCGAAAATTTTCTAGTCAATTTATTAGCTGACAAGACTTGAGAGATATATACTTCTTTTATACCATTGCTTCCCTTCAACGTATTGATACGTCTTTTTTCGTACGCAATACGCTTGACGTCTATATCGGTATATATTAGAGAATTTTCAAAGAGATTGCTCTCCTCAAGCACGTTACCGCACTCTGCAATTATATTGTGTCCTGCAAAGACCATATCCGTAGTAGACTCCCCCTCGCCTGCGCTTGCGTAAATATATCCGCAATTCAATTTGCCCGATTGAGCTGTGATAAGTCCTCGTCTATACTCGGCTTTGCCTACCACTTCGTCGCTTGCCGAAAGATTGACGATAATATTGGCTCCGTTTTCCGTCAAGGCTATAGACGGCGAATTTGCCACCCACATATCCTCGCAAATTTCTACGCCGAAAGAATATTCTTTGAGATTTTCATTGCGAAATACTATCTGTCCGAAATCGTAGAGCTTACCAGCTATTATTATCTTATCAAATTCTGTATCCTTCCCGCTTGTAAAGTATCTTCCTTCATAGAACTCGCCGTAATTAGGTATATTTTGCTTGGGAACTACTCCGCAAATTTCTCCTTTGTAGATTGCAATCCCACAGTTGAAGAGCTTACCGCCGTTTCTAAGCGGAGCGCCTACCACTGCCACAACGTCAGCCTTTGCGGTAGCTTTTAATATTTTCTCAACAGCTTCTTCAACGCCGTCCAAGAGAGTATCGTGCAATAGAAGATCACCGCACGTATATCCGCATACGCAAAGTTCCGGCAATGCCAAAAGTTTGATACCCAGCTTGTCCGCGTCAAGTATCGCTTTAACTATATTTTTAGCGTTTTGCTCGCAATCGCCCACTATCACGTCTATTGACGCCGTTCCGCATTTTATAAAGCCGTCTTTCATTTCAACCTCGTTAAATTATTGTATATTTTGTTGCATTATTATCTTTTACATTATATAATATTTTATAATAATTTTATTTGATAGTCAATAAAGGAATGGTAATTTATGTCAAATCTTTATCCGTACTTAAGAAAATACAAAAAGCATTTGATATTGGGACCGATATTCAAGTTGTTGGAAGCTATATTCGAACTTATAGTTCCTTTTGTCATGGCAGAGCTTATTGACAACGGAATCAACGGCAATAACAAAACTTATATATGGCAAATGGGAGGCGTATTGGTATTGCTTGCTATAGTGGGCTTAGGGTCCGCGCTGTTTTGTCAATACGTGGCTTCAAGATGTTCGCAAGGCTTTGGTACGGAGCTTCGCAACGTCCTGTTTTATCACATCAACAACTTATCAATGAGCAATAGCGACGAATACGGCGTATCCTCTATGGTAACGCGTTTTAATAGCGATATCAACCAAGTCCAACTTGGCGTAGCTATGTTGATACGTCTTGCTATTCGCGCGCCTTTCCTTGTAATTGGCGCAACTGTTTCGGCTATTATACTCAAACCGTCTATGTGTTGGATATTCCTTGTCACTGCGCCTTTGGTAGCTTTGGTGTTGTGGCTAATCATGTCTAAGACGCTACCTGTATACACAAAAAATCAAAAGAAACTTGACAAGATTACGTCAATCGCCAGAGAAGATCTCAACGGAATGAGAGTTGTCAGAGCTTTTACCGAACAGGAAAGAGAACAAAAACGTTTTGAGGATTCTACGCAAGCGTACGCCAAGAGCGTAATAGCTATAGGTAGAGTATCCGCGCTTCTCAATCCCCTCTCTTTCGTAATTATAAACGTGGCAATCGTCGGACTTCTTCTCGTCGGCGGGAATAAGATAAACACCGGCAACCTCACACAAGGCGAATTGATAGCTTTTATCAACTATATGACGCAGATATCCTTGGCATTGGTGGTGCTTGCCAACGTGATGGTATTATTCTCCAAGTCTTGGGCGTCGGCAAAACGCGTAAGCGAACTGCTTGCGACCAAGCCTGCGATTACAGACGAGGGCAATGAGGAAGTAGTTGCCATCGAAGGCGCTCCTGCCATATCATTTAAGGACGTATCCTTTGCTTACGGCAACGGCTCCCCTGCGCTCAAAGGATTGTCTATTGATATACAAAAGGGCGAAACGATAGGTATTATCGGCGGTACAGGTAGCGGTAAATCTACCCTTATCAACCTTTTGCCAAGGTTCTACGACGTATCGCAAGGCGCGCTTGAAATAGACGGCGTAGACGTAAAAAAATATCCTCTCAAACAACTCAGAAGTAAGATCGGTCTTGTACCGCAACAGGCAATGCTTTTCAGCGGAACAATTCGCTCCAATATGCAATGGAAGAAAAAAGACGCGAGTGAAGACGAGATAATCTCAGCCTTGAAAATTGCGCAAGCGTACGACTTCGTCATGCAAAAAAGCGAAGGCTTGGACGCTCCGGTACAGCAAAAAGGTAAAAATTTCTCAGGCGGTCAACGCCAAAGGCTGTCCATAGCCAGAGCGCTTGTGGGCAATCCTCAAATCGTCATTCTAGACGACAGCATGAGCGCGCTAGACTTTGCTACCGACCTTGCTTTGAGAAAGGCGCTAAATGAAAACTTGCCAAAAGATACCACGAAGATTATCATTTCCCAACGCGCTACTTCTATTAAATACGCAGATAAGATTATAGTGCTGGATAAAGGCGATATAGTAGGAATTGATACTCATGATAATCTACTTCAAACTTGCAAGATTTACCAAGAGATTTACGATTCTCAACAAAAGGCCCCAAACGAAACTACGAATGCGGAGGTGTTGAAAAATGAAAACTAAAAAGCAAAGAACTTTGTTTAGATTGCTTGGCTACACAAAGCCTTACGCTCCGCTTATCGTAATTTCATTTATTTCGTCAATATTGTCCGTAGCAGTGTCAATACTCATACCGCTTATGACGGGATACGCCATTGATAATATGATTGAAGGCAAAGTCGATTTTGATAAAGTCTTTAACTATATATACATTATCGCAGGAATGATAGCAGTCGGCGCGATTGCGCAGTGGACGCTTTCGGCAAGCGTGAACTCTCTTACTTGTAAGACGGTACGCAATATTCGCAATCAACTCTTTGAGCACATCAACAACTTACCTTTGAAGTATATAGATACCCAGCGTCAAGGAGATATTATTGCCCGTATATCAAGCGATATCGACCAAGTGTCTGAAGGACTATTGCAAGGCTTTACTCAACTATTCAGCGGTATTCTTACGATTGGCGCAACGCTTGGCATACTCTTCTATCTCAATTGGATAATTGCGCTAGTAGTGCTACTGCTCACTCCTCTTTCGCTTTTCGTCGCATCGTTTATTACCAAGCGTTCGCACAAGACCTTCACCGCTCAAGCCGTAAAGCGCGGAGAAGTAAGCGGATACGTCGAAGAAATCTTTACGGGTCGCAATCTCATTCAAGCCTTCTGTCAGGAAGATATATGTCAAGAAGACTTTGAAAAACTCAATAAAGAACTCTATGATTGCGGATTTAAGTCGCAATTCTACGGCGCGTTGATAAATCCTTGTACGCGTTTTGTCAACAACTTGGTATACGCAAGCGTGGGCGTAGTAGGCGCATTCTTGGCTCTTAGAACAGGCTCAATGGAGCTTAAAGTGGGATTGCTTTCCACTTGTCTATCCTACGCCAACCAATACACCAAGCCTTTTAACGAAATAACCAGCGTCATTACGGAAATACAGTCGGCAGTAGCCGCTTCAAAAAGAATATTCGATCTGCTCGACCAAGACGTCGAAGAAAGCGATATACAAAACGAAGTTCTTGAAAAATGCGACGGCTCCTTGAATATCAACAACGTATACTTTAGCTACGTACCCGAAAAGCCTCTCATTCAAGGTCTGAATTTACACGTAAAGCAAGGTCAAAAGATTGCAATCGTCGGTCCTACCGGTTGCGGTAAGACTACGCTAATCAACTTGCTTATGAGATTTTATGACGTCAATAGCGGTAGCATAGTTATGTCGGGTAAGGATATACGAAAAATAACCAGAACAAGCCTTAGAGATAACTACGGAATGGTATTGCAAGAAAGCTGGCTATTCGAAGGCAGTATAAGAGATAATATCGCCTACGGCAAGCAAGACGCGTCGCTGGAAGAAATTATTAAGGCGTCAAAACTTGCGGGCGCAGACGACTTTATTGAAAAGTTCCCCGATAAGTACGATACCCTGCTTACGGAAAACGGCGACAATATTTCCCAAGGTCAAAGACAGCTTCTATGTATTGCCCGCATCATGCTTACCCATCCGCCAATGCTCATTCTTGACGAAGCTACGTCATCCATAGATACGCGTACTGAAATGAAAATTCAAGAGGCTTTCTACCGCATAATGCAAGGCAGAACGTCCTTTATCGTTGCGCATAGGCTTTCGACGATAAGAAGTTGCGACGTAATACTCGTAATGAAAGACGGCAATATCATAGAACAAGGCAACCACGAAGAATTACTTGCTAAGCGCGGTTTTTACTTTGATTTGTATAATTCTCAATTTGTAGGCTCTAACGCTTCTTAACAGTTGATTTTTTGAGAATTACTATGTATAATGGATAATATAAACTGTGAGGAAAAGATTATGAAAAACGTCATATCAATAGTAGTAAAGAACAATTCAAGCGTACTCGCAAGAATCTCTTCCCTTTTCGGCAGAAGAGGATTCAATATAGATTCTCTCTCCGTAAGCGCGACTGACGACCCGCATATATCAAGAATAACCGTCGTTGCTCAAAGCGACGAGAGCGGTCTTGCGCAAATTATCAATCAAACCAAGAAGTTGCAAGAGGTAATAAGCGTACAGGCTTTGGAGGAAAACAAGAGTGTATTCCGCGAACTTTCGCTCGTAAAGATTCTCACGGTTGACGACAAGTTCTTTGACAAATTCGTAATAGAACAATGCGATAAATTCGGCGCAATCGTCGTAGACGTCACGGAAAAGTCTATGATAATAGAACTCACCGGCACTTCAGACAAGATAGATAGTTTTATGGCTACCCTGTCAGACAACCAAAATGACAAAGGCTTTAAGATTTCAAAGGTTTGCCGTACGGGTATCACAGCTATAGAGCGCGGAATATAAAATTATTTGTAGCAATTATATTAATAAGGAGCGTACTTAATCGTACGCTCATTTTGTTTATGATAAAACGTAATAGGTAAATTTCACATTATTTAATAGCGTTACAAACGCATAGTTTCGCAAACGTATTGCGCGTACGCCTTGGCTACGTTGACTTCCGTAACGCTCTCTATCCCTCCGAAAAAGGCATTTGAATTAACTTCGCAGATATAATATCCGTCATCTCCAATCAATACGTCCACTCCGCAATAATCCAACTTGAGGATTTTGGCTACGCTTTGAACTAATTCAATCACAGTTTCAGGCAGGTTAATTTTCTCGCCTATACCGCCAAGTTCTATATTTGAGCGAAAGTCGCCTTGAGATTTGCGAAGCATACCTACCACCGCTTTCCCTCCGATGACGATTACCCTTATATCCTTGCCGTGACTTGAAAAAATATATTCTTGAAATAAATGAGGCACGCCCTTAACCTGTTCGGCAATGCTCTCCAACTCCTCTCTGCCGTCAACCTTGAATACTCCTTTGCCAAGAGAACCGTAACTCGTCTTTACTATAAGCGGATAACCAAGACGGCTTTCAACAATATCAAGACTATCGCTTTTGACAGGCTCGTCTAAGTCATAACATAGTAGTCCAGCCAAAGTCTTTGGCATTGCTACCCCGTTGTTTGCAAGAAGTATTGCGGTGCGCATCTTGTCGTCGCACGCTTGAATCGCGTCGTGAGAATTGAAAAGTCTTAGACCGCGCTTTTCTAGCATTTGCGACGTATATTTGTCCTTATCAAGATATATGCAAAATTCATATCTGTCCAAATTACTCTCGATTTGACCTTTCTTATCGATATAAGTAAAAAATCTGTCATTACGCATTATATCAGTCGCTATTCCCAACTTGCCAAATTCTTCTTTAAGTCTATTTGCCTGATAAGTAAATGCCGGTAGTTTGGCATACGCGTTCAATAATATCAATGCTTTTTTGCTAATCAATTTATTCATATTTATAATTTTATCTTCACACTGCGACCAAAGTCAATATTTATTTTATTAACTTTCAATTTTATAGCTCATTTATTTGCTCTTTTTTTACAAATACTTTATAATGTAGTAAATATGACAAACGCAATCACACTTGAAAAAATAAAAACAGGTTTTAATAACTACCAGAGTTTTATAAAAAAATTCGTATATACGGACTTCTATCTCGCTTTGGTGTGTCTTGTCGTATTTCTCGGTTGGGTTACTAAGTGCGCGCCTTTAGGTATAACGGGCGCAGTGATTTTGGCTTGTTTGGCTTTGCTGGGCGCGGACGATATTCTTCCATTCACAGTCAATATTTTCAGTACTGTTCTGCTTGTATACTCATACGACTTCTCTGATTACACTAAGATGTGGCCACTGGCTTTTCCGCTGGGCATTTGTCTTGTAATTTTCATTATCAAAAACGGAAGACATAAATTTACGCTCGGAAAGATGTTTTTCCCATTGCTAGCCGTGGCATACGCTTTGTTTTTGGGAGGCGTAGGCACTCTTATTAAGCAAGACTTTATTAGAGCGCTCCCCGACTCGATAATGTTGGGTTTGGGCGTGCCTGCAATATATTTAATCTACAATCATTTCCTCAAGCGCGACAAACGACGCGACGTACCTATGTATTTTGGCAAGACTATGATGTATATCGGCTTGGTTATGTGCATACAACTCATTATTGTAATAATTCAAAAAAACAAACCTCTTCATCAATGGCATGAAATAGTATGGAACGTCGGTTGGGCAAACAGAAACGGACTTGCTACTTATTTGATTTTCACTGCGGGTATGACTATGTATCTTTCCACGCGCTACCGTCAAGGTTGGATATTCCTTGGTCTAAGCATATTCCAATACGGTTGCCTTATCATGACTTTTAGTAGAGGCGGTATTATATTCGGCGGAATAAGCGGTGTCGTTGCGCTTATCTTTTCGATAATCAAGGCTCCTAACAAAAAATTGCATTTGCTATATATTGCTACTGCAGTGCTTGTAGTATTGATACTGTATCTTTGCTTAATGAAAGAAGTCAATACAATGCTAGCGTCCCTTGTCGATAGAGGGTTCGGCACGTCAAACCGTAATAAGCTATATGAAGAGGCATGGGAACTTTTCAAAGCTCACCCATTATTTGGAGTTGGCAAAGGATATAAAGGAGATCTAACTCCGACAAGTGAAATAGGGATTTATTGGTTCCATTCCACCTTCTTCCAAGTCATTGCGTGTATGGGAGTTATGGGACTGGTGGCATATATATATTTCTACGCTGTACGAATTAAAATTCTCTTCAAAAATATAAAGAATACTTTCAATCTCTTTTGCTTGGCAGTATTTATAGGATTTGAGGGATATTCGCTTATCAATACGGGTACTTTCGTAGCTTTTCCATATATGGCTTTGGTAATAACAATGACCTTATTGCTAGAACGCACGCAAGACGATTACAGCGGTTATGTAACGCCTTACAACTACTCTACCCCTTGGGGCGATAAAATCGTACAGAAAGAGATAGAGTTTATAGAAAAGTTCCGCGTCAAAGAACAAGAAAATAAACAACGTAGGAAAACGAAAAAACTTCCTGAGCATGCAAGCGAAAATACCAAACCTTTTGACAATCAAGAAATTGAACAAAAACATAAGAATAAATAACGCAAATAAAGATAAAACCGAGTATCGCTTTGATACTCGGTTTTGTTTTATACTACTGTCAAAAATATTTCTTTAGCAATTCATCGAGCTGAAGTACGCTTTGCCCCATTTCTATTTCGCTCTTTTGACGGCGCTTGTTATCCAACAGTTCTTTGAGCTCTTGCTTTATCTTATCCATTTCGTCAACTGACTGTTCTTGCTCCACTCCGCTATATGGCAAAAACTCCTCATTGAACTCCTCTGACTTTATAGGCGCAGGCCTTTTGACGTCCTCGTCTGGCAAAGTTCTCTCAAGCATCACGTAGCCGTCGCACTGCTCTGCTACGAAACTTGGAGATTCTATTCCCATTATTACTCGCTTGCCAAGTTTCTTGAGAGCATTTATCATTGCTATGGAGTCAAGCTCACTGCAAATAATAAAGAATGCGTCAACGTTGGAGCGTGTGCAAGCTATAGTGACTGCGTCGATTACCTGCCTGATATCTATTCTCACTTTTTTACGATTGCTCACAGGCAAGGCGACTTCTACTCCGTACGTTTTGATAAAAGCATTGAAATCGTTGTTTCGCTTGTTGTTGTAACCGTAAAGTTTTGCATACGCTATCTTGCCGTCAATACTTGCTATTGCCTTGGCAAAACTCTCGTATGACAATCGCATACTGTTGAGGTCTACTAAAATTGCATAATTCATTTTATCTATATCCTATTGACTATCAAAAAATTCTTTGCTTTAGTAGATATAAATTCCTCTTTAGATTACTCAACTGCTTAATTTTCTCTTTTGTTGAAAAACAGATACTGTTGAGCGTATCCTGAATAATCTCCATAGATATCTATCAGTTTACGCCTTATGATATTGTTGTTGTCCACGTTGTCGCCTACCACGTCTTTGTAGACTTTCTTTATCCAAGTATCAACGGGAAATACGTCTTGCTTGTGATAGCCAAAGAGCAGTATGCAATCCGCCACCTTGCTACCTACGCCCATAAGCGTACATAATTTCTTATTTGCCGTATTGCCGTCCATATCGTCTATGGCGTCGAGGTCAAAACCGTCTGCGACTTGCCTAGAAGTAACCGCCAAATATTTCGCTCTATACCCCGCGCCAATCGCCTTATAAAAATCTTCGTCCATGCTAGCCATAGCCTCAGGCGTGGGGAAAGCATAATAATCTCCCATAAATTTACCTAGATTAGCGCACAGTCTGCTTATAATGCCCTTGATACGCGGAATATGGTTGTTTGCCGAGATAATAAAACTAATAAGCATCTCCCACTTGTCTTGGTTGAGTATCCTTATGCCGTGACCGTATTCCATAGCCTCATCCATAAAGGGCTTGCCCTTAAGTTGTTGCTTTATCTCCCCATAATCCCTTTGCAAGTCAAAGTAATTGACAAAATAATCGGGATTGTCGCTTTTAATGACCGCCTTGTCCTTGCTTTGAGTGACTATGCAAGTTTTATCCTTTGAATATACACTATATTCCCCATCGCTCAGTTTCTCATATCTGAATATCTGACCGCAATCAAGAATATGTCTTATGTCAAAGTCTTTGAGGTCCGTTATTATTATACTATTCTTTTCAATCAACATAAATGCGCCTTTTGCAGTGTTTTGTCTAATTTTATCATACTTTGTCAAAGTTATCAATAACTTTCGATTTAATATATCAAATACAAAAAGTAATTAGCTCCTTTTAAGTCGTATATGAACTTGTTATGACTAATGATTATATCGCAACGAATTTAGAAAAGTTAAAAATCAGGAAGTTGACATAACTCAAGTTAGATAATATAATGGACTTACTAATTAAAGGAGATTCAACATTGAAAGATTTAGGTCCGAATCCCAACGCAAAGTTCCCCAACGAGAATATTCCAAGTCTTTGCTATATAAAAAACGTAATTACCAGACCCAATATCATAGTGGGAGATTATACCTACTACGATGATATTGACGGAGCGGAAAACTTTGAAGATCACGTAACACATCACTATGATTTCAATGGCGACAAACTTATTATCGGCAAGTTTTGCGCCATTGCAAAAGGAGTTGAATTTGTTATGAACGGCGCCAATCACCGTATGAATTCCGTCACTACGTATCCATTCAATATAATGGGACACGGTTGGGAAAAGTCTACTCCGTCAATTGACGATTTACCGCTTAAAGGCGACACCGTCGTAGGCAATGACGTTTGGATAGGTCAAAACGTGACGATAATGCCCGGCGTACACATAGGCGACGGCGCAATCATTGGAGCAAATTCCGTTGTGGCAAAAGACGTAGCGCCATATCATATAGTCGCAGGCAATCCAATAAAAGTAATTCGCAAGCGTTTTGACGATAATACCATTGAGTTTTTATTGAATTTGAAGTGGTGGGATTGGTCAAAAGAAAAGATCTTTAATAATCTAGACGCATTGTGTAGCGGTGATTTAGATAAAATCAAGAAGTTAAAATAAATCTGCCGTCCTATTATTTTTATTATAATATAAGTTTTTTCTTGACAAGAAATTTTATTTATGCTAACATACTCATTGAGCCGCATGAGTAGGGTCGCAAAGTGTCTAAGACCACCCGTTTCAGCGAGACTGGTAAGAGGAGGTATCATATGTACGCAATAGTTTTGACAGGTGGCAAACAATACAAGGTAGCCAAGGACGAAATCATCAAAGTTGAGAAAATCGACAAAGAGATTGGCGCTAAGGTAGAACTTGATGTTGTTATGCTCAACAATGACGGCAAAATCGCTTGTGGCAAGGAAGTAGCAAATTCCAAAGTAGTTGCTGAAGTGGTTGCTCAAGACAAGGCTAAGAAAATCGTTGTTTTCAAATATAAGTCCAAGAAGAATGAGCGCAAGCGTCAAGGTCATAGACAACCGTTTACTGCTTTGAAGATAGCAGAAATCAAGGCATAATGACCAAAATATTCGTAACAAAACAAAACAATAGCATTGTTGAGATAGAATGCGAGGGACACACCGGTTACGGAGTGCAAGGAGAAGATATAGTATGCTCCGCCCTATCGTCAATAGTTCAGACGGCAATTTTGGGACTGTTTAGCTTAGGCGTCAAATTGAATTACAAGACTGACGAAAAAAGAGGTTATCTCAAAGCCACTCTTCCCCAAGAACTCGACAAGGCGACAAAGCACGACTGCGACGTGATACTCAATACGATGATGTTGGGAATTGCAGATTTGCATGAAGGCTTTTCTGATTTTATAGAATTGGAGGTAAAATAATATGTTTATAAATATACAGCTCTTCGCTCACAAGAAAGGTGTAGGTAGCTCCAGAAACGGCAGAGATTCCGAATCAAAAAGACTCGGACCAAAGAGATCTGACGGTCAATTCGTTTTGGCTGGCAATATCTTGGTTAGACAAAGAGGTACCAAGTTCCACGTCGGCAACAACGTTGGCATCGGCAAGGACGACACTCTCTACGCTCTAATCGACGGCGTAGTTAAATTCGAGCGCAAAGGCAAAGATAAAAAACAAGTTAGCGTTTACGCAAAAGAAGTATAATAAAAAACTCTTTACAGTAATAACAACAATAAAAGCAAGGTGAAACAAACCTTGCTTTTTTATTTATTTAGATATAATTACTAGATAGACTTATAATTTCAATTGATATATACTGCCCTTTTGACAAACAAAACTAATATAACATCTTCGCTTTGTCAGGCAAATTGAGAATTGCTCCGTGCAAAACCTTGATATCTATCTTCTCGACATGCATTCTATCGTCAGGCGTGAGATAAATTCTCTTGTCGCGCCACTCCCCTGCGCATTCCTTTTCTAACAGTCTATATGCGAATATCTTATGAAATACGCTTGGCGCAATTGTGACAAGTACCGCCTTGTTATCTTCGCACGCAAAGACGTCATTGAGTTTATTTTTAAGATGACTAGCCATTACCTCATCAGATAGGACGTATGCGTTGCCGTTGCAATAAGGGCAAGTCTGTAGCATTACGCTCTCAAGCATACTTCTCGTCTTTTTACGAGTCAACTCAACCAGCCCCAATGGCGTCATACCCAATAATGTAGTCTTTGTTCTGTCTAAAGCAAGCGCTTCTTGCAATACCTCAAGCACCTTTTGACTGTGCTCTTGGTTGTCCATATCAATGAAGTCAATCACGACTATACCGCCTATATTGCGTACGCGAAGCTGACGGGCTATCTCCTTTGCCGCAATGCAATTGGTTTCGAAAACAGTCTGCTCTAAGTTTTTCTCTCCTACGTATTTTCCGGTATTGACGTCTATTACCGTCAACGCCTCCGTACGGTCGATAATGAGATATGCGCCGTTGGCGAGTACTACTTTGCGTTGTAAAAGCTCTTCTATTTGTTTGGTCAAGCCAAACTTCTTTGCCATGCTCTCCTTACCCTCGTAAAGCACGAATAAATCAGGCTTTTTCTCATTGAGCGCGGAAAAGGCAATTTTGAATTCTTCAAGCAATTTCTTATCGTTAATAATAATGTGGTCTACGTCGTCGCGAAGCATATCTCGTACCGCGCGGATAGCTTTGCATTCCTCTTTATAAATGAGCGAGCCGGCAGGCTTTG
>CAMWPK010000008.1 GCA_947176115.1 uncultured Clostridia bacterium | reverse complement strand
TAAGAGAACCACCTTTGTTAATTATTAAGTCGCCGGGGAAATAAATAGCAACTGCGCCGTTTGTTCCGTTAACACCGTCTACGCCGTTTTTGCCGTCAGCCCCTATTTCATCATTTTCCGAGAATGATGCCGAAGGCGCGCTTGGAGTAAGTGAGGAAAATCCACTTCCGCCGGTAACGTTGACATTGCTGGCAAAAACTTCCAACTTACTACCGCTTGCTCCTACGCCGTATATTCCTGCTCTTCCCGTACGATTCATAGACATACTGTATCCGCCCTTCAAATAGAATTCATTACCCTTCAATTGCAAATTATTACAGTATATCGCACTTCCGCCTTCCTTCGTACTTGCTTCTCCGCCTTGAAGCTTTACGTAGTTATACGAATATACCTCAAGATTTGGACAAAACGACGCGTCAATTGCGTGTTCGCCATGAGTAGCCACAATTGATACTTGGCTAAAATTAATAATCAATTTTTCGCTTCTTGATTCGATAGTAATTTCGGTATCGGTACATTCACCGTTGGCAAAAGTTACTTGTTTGGCTGATGGCGCAATTGTAAAGGTCATTCCTCTCATTGTAGAAAATCTTGACAAATCTACGTAGACCACCTCGTCAGAAATCTTATAAGATATCAAAGACGTAGGATACAGAGTTGTTCTTGTCAATTTTGCATTCAAGTGTTTAGTCAACGTCACGCCATTCTCGTTGCTGTAATATTGGTTGATACCCAAGCTTTGGTAATTCAATATATTTTTCATCTCCGCGCCGTCTACCATCCAATCTTCCAGCTTATAGCCTCTGACAAACACCGAATTGAGCGGTACGTCCTTATCCCCCTTATATTCCGTGGGATTCGCTTCTTTATCTTCGTCATAAATCGAATCATAATTGTAAGCGTAAGTCAAACCTACAGTAATCAACTCGCTGTCAATAATCATATTTACCGTTACTTCTTTTTTACCCCTTTGCCACATTGAGAACAATTCGCTTACTAAGATAACTGCTTTATCAAACTCATAGTATACCGTCTTGTGCGCTCCGCCAAACGACGTCTTAAGCAAAACGTTGTGACCGTAATATTCAGACTCGGTATATCCATAATCTCCAAGCGAGCCTATTTTATATCCGTTTTTATGTGGAATCTCGTAGATTTGGTTGTTGATATTTACGTAGTATTTTACGTATTCTACCAACGCGGATAAACGAACAAGAGTACAGTCATTTTCACCGTCGCCGTCAGCGTCGTAATCAAATTCGCTACCGTAACCAAACGTAAGGTCTGTCAATAGATATCCCAAATTAAATCTGAATGTCATTATTGAGGTTTTGCTTGATTTCCACCCGGTGATATAACAAAGTTCATCTTCAAATTCAAAGGCTATTGACGGGAATACTGATTGCGTTATTTCATCCAGATATTTTACTACTCTGGTCGTGGTAAATATTTGAGAATAAGGTGAAATAAACTCAATGAAGTATCTTTCTTCTTGCCATACGGGAGTAAATTCATAATAATCCACGTGATCTACCGACGAAATCAATTTGTAATCAAAAGTAGAAAGGAAATGTCCCGCCTTCTTTCCATCGTCAAGTTTTACAAACTCACTCTTCATATTGATAAGTTGATCAATAATCTCCCCCTTAAATGTAGCTACCTGGCTTTGCGAACTAAACTTTTTGCCGGTCCAATACCATTTCGCCGTATTTTCCCCAAGATTGATTTCCATCACAACGGCTCTTATAGTCCACCTAGCCTCCAATGTCAGAGAATCCGCAAGCAATTCTTCATAAGTTTCGCCGTTGCTACCTGCGATTAATGTATAGCCGTTACTCCAACCGTAGAAATCGTATCCGTCCTTGGTGGGCACGGGCAAGGTTGCTCTCTTACCGTAGTAATATGTTGCGCCGGTAGGATCTTGGTAGACGTTGCCGTCAACCATAAAGGTGACGTCTATTTCCTGTAGATATTCTTGTATAGTAATATTGTATGCTCCGCCCTCTTTGACAATTACGTAATATTCTCCCGGCGTAAGCAGATATCCGTGGTCGCATACTATCTCATTGAATGCTTTGTCATAGACCAAGAAGGTGTTAGACTTATCAATAGTTATTTCAAGTCTTGCGCGTTCTTCTACGCCATAAGTATATACGCTGTAAGGACTTGTAGCTTCAATACTATTTTCGCCAAAGCTCAACTCCTCGCTATCAAGATATATTTTGGTATAACCGCCAATCTGTCTTTTGAAAAACACGTAGTTGGTATGCTTTTCCAAAACGCAAGAAGATACGTCTTCAGCAATAAGGTCATTTGAATATATATCGTATGTTCCGTCGTCAAACTTATAAAGCGCCGTAACATCAGGGAAAAAGGCTATTATCTCATTATAGTTATTTTCGCTGTAGTAGACGTCTCCAAGCTCAAAGTATGGATAAAAACTCAGTATAGAGAACATCACTTCCATTTCTTCAGGGTTATAATTCAACAAGTAATACGTTTCGTCCGATTGCAAAAATACGTCTTTGGTGGAAAGTCTATTCATATTTTCGTCAAAAAACTCTGCGCCGTAAATGCTGTAGAACTGAGTATATTTCGGCTTATATGCATAATACAACCCCTGAATACCGGAATAAAAGCCTTCCTCTATTCTCATTCCGCTTTCTTTGACTACGCTTACGTCAAGAGTTTCTCCGCTCTTATTTATGCAGACCACACTGTAGAGTTTGGTGGCTTTCATTGGATAATTGACGTATAGTTTGCCGTCAATTTTGACTGCTTTTGCCAATACGTTGAAGTCTTCGTCTGTAATATACAGATCGAAGCTATCCACGTTTTCGCCCGCGTCAAGTACGTAAACGTCATTGTGCGTGACTACGCTTGATTCTATACTGTATGCTAAGTCTTTTACTTGGTTGGGCTCGTCGATATTAAGTCGTTGGTCTTTTAGAATCAATATGTTGGTAAAGGCTATCTCACCGTTGTAGAAATCTTGAGTCAACAATCTTGAATATACCTTGTCACCCATCTTCATTCCAAGGCTTGAGGCTATGCCTATCTTGCAACCCTCTGCGCCTACGTGCACCCAGTTGTCAAGTTGAGCTTCTCCGTCAACTGACAAATAGTAATTCGGCGGTACCATGATACTATAATCTCCCGCTTGGTCAGGAGTAAAATTAAAGATATTAGTATTTGCCATCGGCGAGAACCTTTGATAATTTTCAGCTTCAAATCCGTCATCGCTTCCAATTACTTGACTGTATTGATTACAATCCGTACCGGTGACGCTATATACGCTTTCTATTGAAGAATCGCCTACCTTATGATGTTGAGCTCCATTATAACGATTGATATCAAAAGATATATTGTTGTATACGTAATAATCTTTATTATTATCATTCATTACTCTGAAAATCGCTCTGGCAAATCCACCGCCGTTATCTCCGGATAAATATTCATTACCATCTGCATTGACCTCGATACGCGCATCTTTTTTAAGAGCACCATATTTCTCAAGTTGCCCTTTCCTTGATAATGGGAAATCAATATCTGTGTCAAATTTTGCATTATCTATCCATAAACTTCCATGATCTTTCGCTAAACTATATATGATTGAAGTCCACGATGCTGCAGTACATAATGCGCTAACTATAGTCCCATACTTAGAAGTTTTAGAGAAACAGCTTAGTCCTAACGCTACTGTAGAAACAACCGCAACTGAAGTATCTCCGGCTAATTGTTTGTCATAATAGGAGTATTGATTTTCATATCTTACTTGAGTATAATATGCTCCAGTATCTTTATCGCTATTATAATCTTCATAAGCGATATTATTGTTCATATCTGTATCAAAAATGAAATTATTAAATTTAACGTTCGTCAAGGCAATATTGTACGGACTACCTGCATTGTATATATTATTACCGCTCTTAAAAAATGAGTTTTCATATACTACTTTTAGGGTTACTTCATAACCATCGCCGTCTTCATGCGTAGTATACTCTTCCTTGAATATTAATACATGGTTCGTATCAGTGTCGCTGTATATAACAAAGCCGTAATTTCGTCCGTTAAATACCGTCGTTCCGTTGGTATTAAACTTGTCTACAGGTACGTATTGCGCAATGTTATCTTTATTTAACGTACTAGGTAATTCTTGGTCGGTATATGACGAATAATCTCCGTCATTTAGCGCCGTTGTTGCAATGCCTGCGTCTGCGCTTAACGCCGGCTCAATGCTGTCTGCGGTAGCATACGTTACGCTCAGCGTAAAGCATAATACCATTGAAAGTAGCAAAATAATCGCTACCAAATTTGTCGTAAGACTTTTTCTTTTGTAGTGCATAAAAGTTTCCCCCTTTAGTGTTTTTCTTAATTTCACCTTAGCGAAAAAACTGTTTACATGTCAATGATTTTAGTGTCAACTTTTGTTGACATATATGTAAACTTTTGTTGACATGTGTGTCAACTTTTGTTTACATTTGCCTAAAATAGAAAAGAAGCGACTGTTTTTCGCTTCTTTTGATAAAATACATTGGAATTTTATTTTTAATAATTCTCTTCGCTAATCTCAAAGTAACTTTGAGGATGATTGCACACAGGACAGACCTGTGGAGCTTGCGTTCCTACTACGATATGTCCGCAATTGCGACACTCCCAGACTTTGACTTGGCTCTTTGCAAATACTTGCGCTGTTTCTACGTTTTTGAGAAGCGCGCGGAATCTCTCTTCATGGCGCTTTTCGATTGCGCCGACTGCGCGGAATTTCTTTGCTATTTCAGGAAAGCCTTCTTTTTCCGCCGTCTTAGCGTATTCCTCGTACATGTCCGTCCACTCAAAGTTTTCTCCGCCTGCCGCATCGGCTAGATTGTCTGCCGTATTGCCAATACCTTGCAATTCTTTTAGCCATAGCTTTGCGTGTTCTTTTTCGTTGTCTGCCGTCTTTAGAAAAATAGAAGCGATTTGTTCAAATCCCTCTTTCTTAGCTACGGAAGCGAAATAAGTATACTTATTCCTTGCTTGCGACTCTCCTGCAAATGCAGATTGAAGATTTTTCTCTGTTTGAGTACCTTGATACTTACTCATAATGTTTACTCCTTTATATGTTATTACGTATTTTATATTGACAATATTTATATTTTTAACAAACGATGCAGTTGTTATTCTCTTCCTCGCAACCTATTGCTTTTGCCAAATTATCTCAATGCCCTGTGGCTTCGTATGCGCCACCTTGCAAAATTCATAATCTTGCAAACTCTCAACGCAACGCTTTGCCTTTTCCTCGTCATCGAATACGCCTACGTAAGCGCTACCGCTACCCGTCATAAAAACTTGATTGGCAAACTTTTGCAAATCCGCCCTTGCCTCGGCTATTTGCGGATTAAGCAAGACCGCCCCGCGCTCAAGCACGTTGAAATACGTCTTACTCTCGTCGCGTTCTCCCCCTACTTCGTCGAATTTGCGGTATATATCTTTAGTGGAACTGCCGACAGCCTTTTGCGCAATGACAAGCGTCATTGGGGGTACATCTTGGGGAGCAACTATCTCGCCCACGCCTTGAACTCTTGCTCCACCGCCAAAAAGCATATACGGAACGTCGCAACCCACTTTTAAGGCAAGGGGGATAAGTTCTTCGATTGCAATATTCCACAGTTTACTTGCGCAATAAAACACTCCGCTTGCGTCGGCGGACGACCCGCCCATGCCTGCCGAAAAAGGTATGCCTTTAACAACGTCTACTTGCATGGCAATACTAAACTTGTCCTGCAAAAGTTTTAGCGCTTTGACGGCTGTGTTATCTCCGCCCACTTCCCTGCCGTCCATAGTTACTTTGGGTATATCGCTCTTACGCGCAGTGATAGTATCAAAAATATCCACCGAAGTCATAAGCATATCCAAGAGATGGTAGCCGTCTTCTCTCACTCCCGTTATGTCCAACGATAGATTAATTTTTGCGTTTACTTTAATGCTGATAGAATTCATATAATATTATTCTAGCATTATAACTGACAAATTTCAATAATAAAAACAAAATAGGAGTAAAATGCTCCTATTTTTTCTTAAAAGTTTGTATCGTCACAAATATTCTTTGTCTAAGGCAACTTTCTTCCCAACGAATGATAAAGCGCATACCACTCGCTACGCGTCAACGTTACGTCCTTTGCTTTGGCGATTTGCTTTACTCGCTCCGGCTTAGTCGTGCCGTTGATTACTGCAAAACCTGCAGGATGCTTGAAGAGCCAAGAGGCTACGATAGCGTTGGGAGTAACGTCGTACTTAAACGCAAGTTCTTTGAGTAGTTTGTTTAGTTTTGGATATTTGATATCCCCTATAAAAGACTTTTTATTACCCTTATACGGCGAATAGCACTGTATTTGTACGCCCTTTAATCTACAATAGTCAAGCGTACCGCCATCTCTGTTGACGCCTGCGTCATAATAACGGTTGTAGTTCATTCCGTATTCTATCATAGGACAGTGGAAAAGACTAACTCTTACTTGGTTATACAAAAGTTTTTGCTTGCAACCGCTTTGCAAAAGCTCTATTTGCGAGCCTGAAAAATTACTTACGCCAAATTCCTCGACTACGCCCTCAGAAGTGAGCGTGTCAAAAGCCTTTGCGACGTCGTCGGGATTGAAAAGCGCGTCGGGTCTATGGATAAGAAATCTATCTATCTTCTCTACGCCCAATCTCTTTATGCTCTTATGAACGCAATCAATGAGATAATTGGCGCTGTTGTCGTATCTATGGCAAGACAAATCTTTGACGATTCCGCCCTTAGTCTGCAATACTATTTTATCTCTAAGTTGAGGAGCTTCCTTGAGAGCTTTGCCAAAAAGAGCTTCGCATTCGCCTCCGCCGTAAATATCGGCGTGGTCAAATACGTTGATACCCACTTCCAAGTTGGCGTCAATAAGTTCCCTCACCTCGGAAGTAGTCATATCTTTGATACGCATACAGCCCTGAATAAATTTATCCATACAAACACCTCTACATTATTATTTTATCACAATCAATAATTCCTATCAATAAGCGTCTTGTAAAACTAATATAAATTGTGCAAATTTTGTGTAAAGGAATTTGTCTTAACTAAAACAAAATCTCCCTTCTCTCTGTGCGAGAAGGGAGTGTATTTTCAATCGGTAGAAATTCTTCGACTTCGCTCAGAATGACGGCTAGGAAGCTATCAGTCAGTCTTAAGTATGTTACCTTGAGCGGAGTGCAACGCAGTCGAAAGGTCTTTACATTTCTCTATATATCACGATGCGTTCGTCGCCTTGCATAGTTTCGCTAAGCGTTGGGTTTTGTTCCTTAATGCTCTCAATCGACATTCCCAAAGTCTTTGCGACTTGCCAAATGCTTTCGCCTTTACTTGGGAGATATACGCTGATTGCGCTGGTATTAGCTTGCAAACATTCGCCTTCTTCAAGCGACTTGATTACCGTATTTTCCACAGGAGTCTTTGAGCATACCGACAGTACGATATTAGCCGTCAACTCAACTTCTCTATCTCTCTTGACTTTGTGCGAGCAATCCGTTGCTATAGCGTTTCCGCAAAGCATATCCTCAGGAGTTACGCCCTCTTTGTCGAATTGCAATGAGTACGGTAATTCAACTTGAATACATTTGATTACGTCGCTTTCGCTTACGTATATTACGCAAGTATTGAGTATGCCCTCTGCAAGAATACAATCTTGCATTGCTACGAGATTTGAAAGAGTATTTTGCGTAACAACGCTACTGATTACGCTCTTGATACCCTCGTCCTCGGAATCTACAGCAACGCTTCCGCTGATTCTCTCTTCAAAACGCATTACGCCGTTCTGTCTATCAAAGCGTATGCATTCTTTGCTTACCTCAAGCGCGTTGGTCGGCGAATACAAATCTATTATTGCGCTCGTTCTTTGGCTTTGCATAACGAAACCTTGCAACGTTACGCAGATAATCATTTTCAAGGTATTGTCACTGTCGTCGCCCTCGATAACCAATCTGCTGTCCTTAATCTTAGCGACGATACAAGCGCGCAAATTCTCTCCGCGAGTTGCAAGCTCTTGCACAAATGGCAAGCTGATATTTTTAGTTGCGTGTACGCCTTCGCTTGAATATATTACGCTTACTTCCAATTGACCGCTGACAGTCAACTTGTCGTCGCAGTTGTCTACGTTGCATACGACTACTTTTGCGTCATATAAAAGCACGTCGTCTACTCTTGCTCCGCAAGCGTACTCTTCGCTCACTTCAAACTCTTCACTCACAGTAGCAAGATATTTTTGATAATCTTGCTCTTGTCTAAGCGCCAAGGCGCCCTCGCCGTCTTCGAGAAGTTCGACAGTATTTATTTCAACTACGGTAGGCAAAAGTTCCACCACGGTTTGCACCTTGATTTCCGAACCCGCTATGCTGGACACGCTGTCTACGATATTCGCTTTCACCAAGCAAGGCATATCAGCTATTACCGCGTCGTCTGCGATGTCCTCCGAAAAGTCGGAGATATAGTCAAAACTGCTGAGTTTGCCCTCGCCGTCAAGATAGACTAGCTTAAGCGAAACTCTTCCGCTTATTTTGATTTGTTTAGACAACGCTTGCACTTTGGTGATTTGAGCGTCGCTCGACAAGGCGCATACTTTGCTCACTCCGCCCTTGGACGTAGTGTCAAAGTTACACTGCATAACTATTTGCTTTCCGTCAAGATTTCTTTCATAATCTGAGCTTACGCTCTTAAATATTGTATTGATTGCCATATATCCTCCGCACAGTTGTTTTTACACCATAGTATATTGCGATGTATACGGCAATATGACAAAAATTATTTTTTATTTATCCGCACGTTGCGAGTGAGTATATCGTTGTAGGAATACGAAAGCAATTCTTCTTCGCCCTCTATCATACAGCGCACTGTAAATATCGCCGGATAGGCGTCTTGAATATATCCGTCGAACTTAACGAACTTATTGCGACCTTTGTTGACCTCAAAGGTCATTGGCTGACCTACGATAAGCCCAACTCTTCTTTTTACTTCATCAATGTGTTTTATAATTTCTCTCATATTGACGATTATGCCCAATTTGATTAAAAAAATGCGAACTTAAGTCCGCCTTTATATATTATTTATCAATATTACGTTTTATTTGAGCTTCAGCCAATCTATAATATTCTCTACGACAATGCCGTCGTAATCTCCCAAGCCGAATTTATCAAGCGTGAGTATCTTCTTCGCGCGCATGTCCTTGATATTTTTAAGCGGAGCAATTTCTCTTTCAAACACGCTTCTCTCGAGCATTGACGCGCTCACCTGATAATACTCCACTGCGCCGTTTTTTTGCGCAACAAAGTCCACTTCCGCATTTCCTACCTTACCCACGTTGACTTTATACCCCCGACGGAGAAGTTCAAAGTATACTATATTCTCTATCGCATATCCCACGTCGTAACCCTGCTTTGGCGCGAGGTGTCTTTTAAGTCCCAAGTCAACTATATAATATTTTAGATTACGTTTAAGAAGTGCCTTTCCTGATATATCATATCTCTCAACGGGATAAAAAATATATGACTCCGTCAATGCCTCGATATAATCTTCTACCGTGTTCGACGATATCTTTCTACCGTTGGAAGACAAATAATCCGCTATGCTTTTTGCAGACACGGGAGAGCCTATCACGCTTGCAAGATACTTGGATAGAGTGCGCAACAGCGTTACGTCCGAAACCTTGCGTTTGTTTTTATCGCTATTGCGCCTTTTATCTCTCTCTTCAACGTCTTTGACTACGACGGTGTTGTATAAGCCTTCCAAATAGGTATTGATTTTGTTGCTGTCCCTATTATCCATATTAGCTATCAGCGGAAAACCTCCGTTGAGTAAATAGTCGTGGAATTTTTCTTCGTCATTATCGCCCGACACGCATTGACAGTATTCGTTGAATGACAACGGTAGCATAGATATCTCAACGTATCTTCCTGACAAAAGTGTGGCGAGTTCGCCCGAAAGCAGGTAGGCGTTCGATCCTGTGATATATATGTCAACGTTATCTTTTACGTATAGCGAATCTATTGCCTTTTGAAAATTTTCCACCGTCTGGATTTCGTCAAGAAAGACATAGGTGTATTTGTCATTACAAAGCCTTTGCGTAATATACTCATACAACGACTTATAATTGTTGAGTTCTTCATTCTCAAGTTCTTCAAGGTTGAGCGATATTATCTGCTCGTCGCTCACTCCCTCGGATTTCAATTTGTCTTGATACTGTTTGAGCAACGTAGATTTGCCACATCGCCTTATGCCCGTGACGACTTTTATAACTTTTTCGTGTTTCCAGCTTTCAAGGACGTCCAAAAACTCTTTTCTTGCGACCATATTTCTCTCCTACTGCTGACATTTTAACATAAAGCGCCCCGAGTGTCAATAGTATATTCGCCGAAATCGGCGATTTATATTTAATTTTTCAAAACATTTTCCGATTTCGGAGATTTTTCACAAATTATAAAACCAATTCGCCGATTTCGGCGAATTGGTTGGTAATGTTTTCAACTTCTTAATATTAAAATCAATCATATGTCATAGAATTAGACGAAATCAACCAATCTCGTGTTTGTAATCCTCTTTCACAAAAGTTTTCCCGTCATCGTAGGAGCGCCAATAATATCCTAAATCATCTATATACGTACCGTAGTACTTTCCATGATACGGAGACTTGTCATTATAATCCATTGTAGATCCGATATGAGCCACATACTTTAATTTTCGTTTATTATAGCCATCCATAACGACACATACTTTAACTTTATTCTTCTCTTCTTCTTTTTTCTTTTCCTGTTCGACGTCATATTCTGTTCTTTTGTTGGAAATAGTAGATCTAAACCACTTAAGCGCAGTTGATATGTATCTCTTCCCAGTCGCTATGTAAATAATCCCATCAATAACACTTAAAATAAGTAATATTAAGTATATAATTGCAACTGGTATGATAAAGGCCGGATAAGTCAATATAAAAAGCGCCCAACCGTCTTTTGTTCTGCTTCCTTCACTGTATGTTACTAGCATGTGACTAATAAAACCAAAGACAAAAAATCCTGCTACACCTATTAAAATAAGTTCCAGCATTGTGTCTTCAACAACTCCTGACGCGCCTATGATTGCAAACACAGGAATTACCAAAATTGATAAAACAAATAAAATCCAAGCTACTACTTTCATGAAAATTACTCCTTCGTTTAATTTATTAACCTTTGGGTTAAAGACATTGTATTCTAATTATAATTAGAAGTCAAGTATTTTTCTCTAATTATTGTTAAAATTATTTTGATATGAAGGAATTTGATAGAAAAGTATTTGGAGAAAGACTTAAATCTTTGCGAACCGAAAAAAATGTCGGTCAAAATTTGCTCGCAAAAGACCTGAACTTAAGCAACGCTTCTATCAGCTATTGGGAAACGGGAAAACAAGAGCCTTGCGCAGAGGCTATATTCAAACTTGCGCAATATTTTGACGTATCCGCCGACTATCTTCTAGGTCTAACAGACGACTAGATTTTGAAGTATCTTTGAAATACCATATATATTTTTTACCCATTTTCTTGTACGGTAGAACAATTCAAGTTGCCGTATTGACAAAAAAGCAAAAGTAAAATATACTAAAACCAACGACTTATATTTAAGCGAGGCTTGTATGCAAAAAAAGACGATAATGATAATTGACGACGACGTATATATTGGCGATATGCTACAAGAATTGCTTGAGAAAAACGGCTACGCTACGGCAAGAGCGTATTCCGGTACGGAAGCCTTATACGCTGTGCAAAACGCGCGCCCCGATTTAATATTACTTGACCTTATGCTACCCGGTCTTAGCGGTGAAGATCTTCTGCCTAAGATTCAAAATATACCCGTGATTATCGTCAGCGCAAAAGTAGATATAGAAGGCAAAGTCAATCTATTGCTTTCAGGCGCGGTAGATTACGTAACCAAGCCTTTTGATATAAAAGAATTGCTTGCTAGGATAAAAATACACTTAAGGGACAACGTACGCCATGGCGATAAGATAGAATTTGACGGCATAAGCGTAGACCTATCGACTTACGGCGTAAGCGTCAACAATACCCCAATCAAACTTACCAAGACGGAATTTGCAATACTTTATACCCTAATACAAAATCCCAACAAAGTTTTTTCCAAAGACAGTATAATGACGCAAATCGAAGACCTTACGCCCGACTGCGAAGAGAGTTCGCTACGCACTCATATTGCAAATTTGCGTACCAAACTCAAAGCCGTCAACAACAAAGATTATATTCAAGCGATATGGGGTATCGGATATAAATTAAAATCTTAACAAATTCTTGACAATTATTTATAAAATCCTTGATTAAGTTGCGATAATATAAGAGTAGCAATTAAAGTAAAAAATCAAAGGAGAATTCTATGGAATACTGTTTAACGGTAGACAATGTGTCCAAGAGGTACCGTAATTACCTCGCCCTAAACGGCGTTACTATGCGCGTACCCAAGGGCGCGATTTACGGCTTTATAGGCAAAAACGGCGCAGGTAAAACTACGTTGATACGCGTAATCTGCGGACTTCAATCCCCCACAAGCGGTACTTATTCAATCTATGGCGCAACTTATTCAAGCAAAGATATCTATGGCGCTCGCAGACGAATGGGCGCAATCGTCGAGTCGCCTGCGCTATACGGTCTAATGACTGCAAGGGACAATCTAAAACATCAATTTATGCTTCTTGGCAAACCGTCCTTTGACGGTATCGACGAACTTCTTGAGCTAGTTGACCTTAAAGACACAGGCAAAAAACTTGCAAAGAACTTTTCTCTCGGTATGCGACAAAGACTTGGCATAGCAATAGCGCTTGCTTCCGACCCTGACTTTATCGTACTTGACGAGCCTATCAACGGACTTGATCCGCAAGGTATCGTCGAGATAAGAGAACTTATTCTCAAGCTCAATAAAGAACGCAATATTACTTTCTTGATATCAAGTCATATTCTTGACGAACTCTCTAAGATTGCCACTCATTACGGATTTATCGACAATGGCAAGATACTCAAAGAAATCACGTCGGCACAGCTCAACGCAACTTGCCAAAAGCGCGTGCTGTTCAAGGTCGATACCGGCGACAATCTTTGCTCCGCGCTGGACGAAACGGGTCTGGAGTACAAAATCACTTCCCCGCAAGAAGGCGAACTCTACGGAGAGATAAGCATTTCGGCGCTCAGCGATATACTCAAGAGCCACGGCATTACGCTTCTCAAAGTGAGCGAGAGCGACGAAACTTTGGAAGCCTATTATATCAATCTGCTGGGAGGGTCGCAAAATGATTAAACTACTCCGAGCAAATTTGTTGAGAATCTCCAAAAGCGTTACGTTTTGGATTTTCGTAGCGTTGTATACATTATACCCCATAATAATAGCGTTAATAGAAATACAGACCTATGAGCCTATTACGAGCGATAAAATGCTTTCGCTAAATTACGGCGTAGAGTTCTTTCCTATGCAAGGCGTAATCATAGCGCTCTTATGCTCTATCCTCTTCAACGCCGATTTCAGCAACGGAACTTTAAGAAATAAAGTAATTATCGGTCTATCAAGAAGTAAGATTTATCTTACTAACCTTTTGACAATGATAATAATATCTCTTGGGCTTAGCGTGATATACATTATTATATTCTTTGCCCTAGGCATGCCTTTACTTGGCAAATTCACTTCGTCTGCAAGTACGATTATCTGGATGATAGTAGACGGTTCGCTTGTGTTGATGGCGTACTCAGCAATAATGACATTGATAGTCATGACTTGCAAAAATCCCATAGCCTCGTTGATAATATCCGCTCTCGTCATAACTTTAGGAGCGCTACTATCTTATTATATGGACTATATTGTTTCCATACCTGAAGTTATCACAACTCTTTCCGAGAATCAATTTGGCGAAACAATTTGGGTGCAAATACCCAACGAAAACGCTCCAAGTCAAGCGGTAAAAGCCTTTTGCAGATTTGTAACCGACCTATTACCAAGCGGACAGAGCTTCCAACTATCAAGTCCCGGATATACTCACGGCTGGACAATGGATATGTACTCGCGCGGAGGATTGCATTACTGGCAGATGGCTTTGTACTCTCTGGGCATAATTGGCGCGACAAGCGGTATTGGAATATTAATATTCAAAAAGAATAATATCAAATGACAATAACCTCCAGACCATGCGTTGCGTAAGCCTTCCCCTAATGCTTACGCAACGCGCAAATCTTCAACGATCTAATCTAAGGAGTATGATATATGATTAGACTTTTGCGCAGTGATCTTATACGAATAACCAAATCCAAAACCTTTTGGATATGCTCTGCAGTATATATATTGTACGCGATAATTTTATTAATTTTTCAACCTATGTCTTTGTCTATAGGGGACGATAAAAAAACTTTTATCAATTTAGGTTTTTGCGGAAGTCCTCTCACCGGCTTTGTCATATTGGTTTACGTAAGCGTAATCATTGGAGAAGAATTCAGAACCAACGCAATCCGAAATAAAATCTCGATAGGCCATTCAAAAAGCAAAATCTATCTATCCAACTTATTGGCTTTCTCTATTTGCGCGCTTGCCGTCAATCTTATCTTTTCTCTTATATTTTGGTCAGTCACAACAAAAGGCGATTTAATATCTTTGATTGATACTGCTGATGACGCAAAAGGTATCTTTTGGTGTTTGTTCCTAAATATGTTGACTATCGTCTTCTACGTTTCGATATATAATTTAATAATCATGTGTACCAAAAGTACAGTATTGTCCATCATCTGCGGAGTGATACTGACTACTTGCGCATATTTCATTTCGCAGTTGCTCATAGTCGAATATCAATTTGAAAGTCTAATATATTTATACCCTACCGGCATTGACGCCATGATTGCCAACGGCATAGCGATTATTCATATATATCTATTCGCCAAGACGTCATATATGCCTATATTTATCGTATTGGCTTCACCGTGTATGATTGCTCTGACCAACGTAATAGGAGTAAAAATATTCAAAAAATCCGATATACATTAAAAGATTAAAGGCAAAAGGAGATTTTATGGAAAAAGTCTTAATATTACTAAGCGTAGCGCTTGCTATAACAGTCATAATACTCACTGTAAAAATACTCGTAATGAAAAAAAGCGTAAAGGAAATCCATACCCAACTGCCTACCTTAATTGAGGGCGATACCAACGCTTTGATAAATATATCTTCAGGCGACGGCGAGATAAAAAAACTCGCCGGCTTACTCAATAGCCAAATCAAACTTTTGCGAGAAAAAGAATTGACTTATATCAACGGCGACAAAGAACTCAAAGGCGCAATAACCAACGTCGCTCACGATATTCGCACCCCGCTGACTGCTATATGCGGTTACGTCGATATGATGAAAGAGGAAAGCAATCCCGCCAAATTAGACAAATACCTGTCAATTATATCCGAAAGAGCCAACGCTCTTAAAAGTCTGTCAGAAGAACTGTTCAAATACTCTGTCGCTACAAATAAATCTCAGACAAAAAAACAAGAATTGGAGAAAATCGACGTAAACAGTCTTTTGCAAGATACCCTATTTTCCTTCTATACTAAATTCTGCGAAAGGGATATAATACCTGAACTCAATGCCGTTGAGGGCAGTATACCGAGAATAACCGACAAAAATTCTTTGACGAGAATTTTTTCAAATATAATCGAGAACGCCATTAAGTATAGCGACGGCGACTTCATAGTGACTGTAAAAGACGATGGGACAATACTCTTCTCCAACACCGCTCACAATCTAAACAGCGTTGACGTAGGCAAACTCTTCGACAGATTTTTTACCGTAGAGAACGGCAAATATTCGACCGGTCTTGGCTTATCTATAGCCAAACAGCTTACCAAGCAATTAGGCGGAGAAATCTTCGCGCAATATCAAAACGATATGCTGACTATAACGTTGAAGATCTAGATTTTGAAATATCTTTGATTTTTACTAGTCAAGCATCTTACATGTTATCTTGCATGTTATCTTGCATGTTATCTTACATGTTTTTGTAATCTTGATATGATTTCGATGTCTGCCGGCGCCCACTCTACGCTAAGTAGTTCATTGGGCAAAAGCCACTTTTCGTCGATATGTTCGTTGAGAGTATAGACGTCGGAAAGCGGTCTGCAAAGATACGTATGCAAATTGACGATTACGTCGTCGTATTCGTAAGATACGGACATAAACTTCTCGCCTACCTCAATGTCGTAGTTCATCTCTTCAATGAGTTCTCTTTTTAGCGCTTGGCTTGGCGATTCGCCTTGCTCGATTTTACCGCCGGGAAACTCATACTTGTAAGCTACGGCTTTGTTCTTATTTTCACCGCGCTTTACGGCTAAGATTCTGCCGTCTTTTATAACTATTGCGCCTACTACTTGCAAAGTTTTTTTCATATTGTCCTCTAATAGCCATTTTGAGCGTATTCAAGAATTCCGGTGACGTTTTTCTCTGTCATTTCGACTGAAGCGTAGCGTAATGGAGAAATCTCTACCGAATGTCATTTCGAGCGTAGTCGAGAAATCTCAACCAATTAAAAACAAGGGGAGACCTCTCCGCTTCAGTCGAGGTGACGTTAACTAGCTTAGTACCAAACTAGCATATCTTGCGCTAACGTTGGCGTCTTTGCAATATTTGTCCGCGCCAATTTGCTTTGCGTATTCTTCAGTAAGCACTGCTCCGCCCACCATAACTTTGCACTGCGGACAATGCTCTTTGAGAAGCCTTACCGTCTCTTTCATATTCTCAACCGTCGTAGTCATAAGCGCCGAGAGTCCGCAAAGTTTGATATTGCCCTCTTGTACGGCTTGGACTACGTTCATCGGCGGTACGTTTTTGCCAAGGTCGATTACCTTATAGCCGTAGTTTTCCAATACGGTCTTGACGATATTTTTGCCTATGTCGTGCACGTCGCCTTTGACTGTGGCTAATACTATCTTGCCCTTTTCAGTATCCGTTCCGACGGGGAGATTTTTCTTTACGACGTCAAAGCAAGCCTTAGCGCAATCCGCCGAAGCAATAAGTTGCGGAAGGAATATCTTGCCCTTTTCGTAATTATCTCCTACTCTGTTCAATGCAGGGATAAGATAGTCGTCTATTACTTGCAAAGCGTCGTGAGATTTCAAAAGTTCTGCCGTCAATACGCTTGCTCTGTCAAGTCCCTTTTCTATGCAATAAAATATATCTTTTTCTCCGCCTGCGCTCTCGCTCTTGGCGGTATCTTTTTTGATAATCTGCGTTCCGGCGTAATCTGCGTATTTATTGGTATACGCCATACAGTTTTTATCCTTACACGTCAACACGTTGAAAGCGTCTACGGCTTGCATATTCTCAGGCACATTGGGATTGAGTATAGGCAAGTCAAGCCCCGATTGCATAGCCATAGTCAAGAAAGCCGTATTGACAATCTGACGGGCGGGAAGTCCGAAAGATATGTTGGACACGCCAAGCACAGTCTTGATATTATACTTGCTCTTTAATATCTCTATCGCCTTAAGAGTATTCATTGCTTGGTCGGGCTCTGCGCTGACGGTCAACGTAAGACAGTCGATATATACGTCCTCTTCTCTTATACCGTAACTCTTGGCTCTGTCTATAATCTTCTTGGCAAGGCGTACTCTTTCTTCCACAGTCTTGGGTATTCCCTTTTCGTCAATGGTCAAGCCTACCACGCTTGCGCCGTATTTGGCTACTATAGGCAAAATTCCCGTCAAAGACTTCTCTTCCGCATTGACGGAATTTACGATAGCTTTGCCGTTGTAATATCTCAAAGCGCTCTCAATAGCGTCAGGTTTTCCGCAGTCGATTTGAAGTGGCGCGTCGGTAAGTCCTTGGATATACTTTACCATCTCCGTAAGCATTTGCTTTTCGTCAATTTGCGGAAGTCCTGCGTTGACGTCCAAAATCTGAGCTCCCGCTTCGACTTGCTCTATCGTCTGCGTGGCGATATAGTCAAAGTCCCTATCCATAAGCGCTTGCTTCATGGCCTTTTTGCCCGTAGGGTTAATTCTTTCGCCAATTACCTTAACGCCATCGATATACACGACGTTGGTAGCACTACAAACTGCCGTCTTATACTTTCTATTTCTCTTTCCGAGTTTTTTGCGCTTGCGCAATTCGTCAAGCTTGGCTATATACTCCGGCGTAGTACCGCAACAACCGCCAAGTATGCTCACGCCCATATCGATATATTTTTCGTACAAACTTGCAAATTCCTCAGCCGATACGGGATAGTTCATCTCGCTGTCCGGAAGACCTGCGTTGGCTTGAATAAACACCGGCAAGTCAGTATTGTCTACAAGTCTTTGCATAATCGGCAAAAGTTGCTCGGGACCCAACGAACAATTGATGCCCAAAGCATCCGCCCAAGCGCTTGCGGTAATGGCAAAGGCTTCTACGCTACACCCTGTAAAAGTACGTCCGCTCTCGTCAAAGGTCATACTCGCAATGACGGGCAAGTCGCAGTTTTCCTTGACTGCCAAAAGCGCGGCTTTAAGCTCGTAAAGGTCGCTCATAGTTTCTATCACAACCAAATCCGCTCCGTCTTTTCCCGCAATGACCTGCTCTTTGAAAATGTCGTACGCCTCGTCAAAGGTCATAGTTCCAAGCGGTTCAATAAGCGCGCCTGTCGGACCCATATCCAAAGCCACGAGTTTATCGCCCACCGCTTTTCTTGCAATGTCAATACCTGCCTTTATCAGTCTGTGGACTTCTTCTTTGCTCCCCAACTTTTTGCGATTAGCTCCGAAGGTGTTCGCCGAAATAACGTCGCTTCCGCTATCGACGTACTCCTTGCTAATCTCGTATATCAACTGCGGATTTTCTATGTTAAGTCTTTCGGGTATAGCTCCGCCCTCAAGTCCTCGCTTTTGAAGTTGAGTACCAAATGCGCCGTCAAGCAATACTATTGAATTTTTGATTAGGTCGTTGAATTTCATATATTCCTTTTGTTATGTTCGCCTTGAAGTGAGGCTAGTCAAAGCTAAAATGCGTATTTTTTGCCTATCTCCCTTCTCGCCGAACGGCGACTTTATGTCATTTCGAGCGTAGTCGAGAAATCTAATCCTTTTTCTTTTATCTATATAGCTTTCTCCGCTTAACTACGTAATACTCAATATGACGTATTATTTTGTCATTTCGAGCGTAGTCGAGAAATCTCAACCGCTTATTTCTTTCTATATTGACAGCCAAGATTACCGCAGTTACTGCATTTAGCCATGCACTTATTACTTGCTTGCGAATTCTCTCTTTTACTTTCCTTGATACCTACTATCGCCGTCACGGACTTCTGTGGCGACATCATCAAACTTTCTTCATGGAGAAAGACGCCAATACGTTTTTGCATTTCGAGCAACGATACGAAGTCCTTTTGTTGAGATAGCGGAAAGTCGCCGTATCCGCAGGAAAACCGCCAAGTGAGTTGCTTTTGGTTTTGTTGTTGCAATTCTTCGCACAAGTCGTCGCAATAACTCTCTATCGCGCATATGCTTGCGCTGTCCACTATTACGCCGAGCAGTGGATTTTCTTTCATCAATTTGCCGACCGTCTTTTCTATCTCAAAGCCGACGGTAGCGCCAAGAATATAAACTTCATTGCAATCTTCAAGGTGTTTTGCAATATCTTTTCCTTGCAAAATCATATTCGTACCTTGGAGCGAGAGCGGATTTTTTACGAGGCTATACTTTTTGATTACGCTTCTCGGCGTAACTTTCTCAAGACACAGCGCTATTGCGACGTCGATATTTTGCTCTATCCTTTCGTCATATTGCTGTCCCTTATAGCCAAGGTATCTCAAAAGTTCGCTCTTGTCTATCTTCATAGTCTATACGATATACGCCTATTTAATGCCGTTGAGTTTGTCGATTATAGGAGAGATATTTTCCGTTATTCTTCTTGCGACGTACGCGTTGTTCATAATATAGAGGTGTATGCCGTCCACACCGCTTGATAAGAGATCGACGATTTGGTCGGTAGCGTAAGCGATACCCGCTTCCATAAGCGCTTCGGGGTCGTCGCCGAACTTATTGTACATACGGGCAATCTTTGACGGTAGCTTTGCTCCCGTCGTCTTGACTATACCGCCGAATTGAGAAGCTCTTACAAGTGGCATAATACCCGCCTGAATGGGCACGTCGATACCCGCCAGACGCACCATATCAAGGTATTTGAGATAGTCGTCGTTGTCAAAAAAGAGTTGTGAATTGAGGTGCGACACGCCCTTATCGACCTTGATTTTCATATTGCGGATATCCTCTACAATATTTGCGCTTTCGGGGTGTCCCTCGGGATAGCAAGCGCCTGCTACGTCCATATCGCTGTTTTGCTTTATAAACTCCGTCAACTGACTTGCCCACCTAAAGTCGCTCTTAACTTCACCCTCTATTCTGTCACCGCGCAAAGCAAGCACGTTCTCAACGCCTATATCCACAAGTCCTTGCAAAGCCTTTCCCACTTCTTCTTTAGTGGAATTTATGCAAGTAAGATGCGCAAGCGGTTCGATACCGTATTCGTCCTTGACGATTTGCGCAATCTCCTTAGTACGGGAATTCTTGCTACCGCCCGCGCTATAGGTAATGGAAATATAGTCGGGACTAACGTCCTTCAACTGAGCTAAAGTCTTGTATATTTTGCTTATATCGTCGTTGACCTTGGGAGGAAAAATCTCAAAGGAATATACGACTTTTTTCTGTTTGAATAACTCGCTGATTTTCATATTGTAACTCCAATATATCTCTTTTGAACTTAATTCTAGCACAAATAACAAAAATAGACTACTT
>CAMWPK010000007.1 GCA_947176115.1 uncultured Clostridia bacterium | reverse complement strand
GCCGTAGACTTTTGATATAATTATGATAGCAAATTTTAAGGAGTGCAAATTATGGCATACGAACAAATAGAAGTATTGGAAGTTTTTGACGAATTTGAAACAAAAATGGACAAGAGCATAGCTTCTCTTCAATATGAATTCAATAATTTGAAAGCAGGTAGAGCAAATCCGCATATTCTTGATAAAGTCGTGGTTGACTATTACGGAGTACCAACTCCGCTTAAGCAAATCGGCAATATTCAAGTGCCGGAAGCAAGAATGTTGCTTATAAGCGTCTGGGATACGTCAATACTTAAAGAGGTAGAAAAGGCTATCATTAATGCAAATACGGGAATTATGCCCACCAACGACGGTAAAGTTTTGAGAATGGTTTTTCCTGAACTCACTCAAGAAAGAAGAAAAGAACTTTGCAAATCGCTTAAAGCATTGTCGGAAAATACCAAGGTTGCTCTTCGCAACGCTAGAAGAGATATCAACGATTCTATTAAGAAGATGAAGAAAGACAGTCTTATATCCGAGGACGACGCAACTTTGTACGAAAAGGATGTCGATAAAAAACTTGCTTCTCAAATTGACGTTGTAGACAAGATGACTAAGGAAAAAGAACAAGAAATTATGTCAGTATAACGAAGTTAGCCTATAAATTGGTTATTCGTTTTAGGTAGCAAAATGGAACAGACACTCAAAATACCAACTCACATTGGTTTTATTATGGACGGCAACGGTCGTTGGGCAACGCAGAGAGGGCTATCTCGCAGTGACGGACACCGTCAAGGCGCGGAAGCGTTGAAAAAAATTGTTAAAGCATGTTCGCAGAAGGGAATAAAAGTAGTGAGCGTGTATGCTTTTTCTTGCGAAAATTGGTCAAAACGTCCGCAGTCTGAAATAAAGTTCTTGTTTTCTTTGATAACGCAATTTGTCAAGAAAGAGATGAAAGATTACGTTAATTCAGGATATCAAATAAGATTTAGCGGAGATTTATCTCAACTGCCAAAGATTACTCAAAATGCCATCAATAAGGTAATTAACGCAAGCAAGAACAACGACGGAATAATCGTCAATATAGCGCTGAATTACGGCTCTCACCAAGAAATTGTCAAAGCGGTGAATACTATTTTGCAGTCCGGCTTGAGAGAGATTGACGAGCAAATGTTTGAAGATTGTCTGTATTCCGCAGGCTTACCGCCATTGGACCTCGTAGTTAGGTCTAGCGGGGAGAAGAGGTTAAGCAACTTTATGCTTTGGCAGGCGTCGTATAGTGAATTGATTTTTTTAGATAAGTATTGGCCTGACTTTGACGAGGCTACTCTCGACGACGTTCTTGTAGAATATTCGAAGAGAGATAGAAGATTTGGAGGAATATAGTAATGCTCAAAAGGATTTTGACAGCAATAGTTCTATTGGCGATAGTTTTTGCAACTATTTTGGGACTTCGTCAAATATATGTCGAATTTGCCGACTTAGTAGGCGTCGCAATATGCTGTTTGGGCGTTTGCGAAATGGCTCAAGCCTTCAAAAAAGCCGGCTTCAATGCAATTAAGGGGAGTTTGATTTTTGCGTGCGTTGCAATTTATCCTATGATATTGGCATTTGAGTGGACTATTCAAAAGGGTGAGATAGGCGCATTTTCTACTTTATTTTTGGCTGTAATGATTGCTATTATAGAGTTTACTCTTATACATAAATCTAAAAAACAAAAAGTCGAAGAGAAAAGTATTGGCGACGTATCAAAGAACCCTACTGAAGAAATCAATCTGGCAAATCGCGGAGTATTCAAACTTAATGATTTGCTTGCGACGATATTTATACTAATTTATCCTCTCGGTATATTTTCTACATTCTTCTTTATCAATCACAGCTCGTACGGCTTGCTTGGAATATTCCTTGCATTACTTGTGCCAATTATGACGGATACTATGGCGTACTTTGTGGGGGTAACTTGCAAAGGTAAAAAACTATGTCCCAACATAAGTCCTAAAAAGACAATAAGCGGAGCGATAGGCGGGCTTTTAGGCGGAATTATTGGCGCAATGCTTGTGTTCGTACTCTTTGACGTGACAGGGCTTTTCGTCAATTTCAACAACGTTGGATTGCTAAAACTTACGGATAATTTGCTTGTATCCGGCTTTATTTACGGTATATTCGGACTTATAGGCGGAGTATTGAGCGAACTTGGCGATTTAGGCGCAAGTTGGATAAAGCGCAAAGCTGGAATTAAGGACTTTGGCAAACTTTTCCCAGGTCACGGCGGAATGATGGACAGACTTGACAGCATTATTTTTATGCTACCGCTTGTGTATTTGCTGATAGGAATAGTCACTGCGGTTAACGCGTAAAGGAATTATTACAAAAATTAGTGTAAAGGCTGACGAAATGAAAAGAATTATAATATTAGGAAGTACCGGGTCCATAGGTACGCAAGCTCTAGAAGTTGTAGACAAATATCCCAATGAATTTGAGGTGATGGGACTTGCGTGTAAATCCAATGAGTTGATATTAGACCAAATTAAAAAATATTCGCCTAAGTACGTTGCGGTTAGTGACAATGCTTTGGTAGATAAGATAAAAACTTCTTTTCCTTGCGTGCAAGTCTTTATGGGTGAGCAAGGCGTATGTATGCTTGCCGACGTAAAAGTAGATTTACTTATCAATGGTCTTGTTGGTATAAGCGGATTGAAACCTACGATTACGGCAATAAAACGAGGCAATAATATTGCTTTGGCTAATAAAGAAACTTTAGTAGCAGGCGGTGAATTAGTTATGCCACTTGCAAAAGAAAAGGGAGTACAAATATTGCCTGTCGATAGCGAGCACAGCGCAATATGGCAGTCTTTGACTGCTAAGAACGTCAAAAGAATTTTATTGACGGCAAGCGGTGGGGCATTTAGAGATTGGTCAAAAGATAAATTAGAAGATGCAAAGGCTTGCGACGCCTTAAAGCACCCAAATTGGGATATGGGCGCAAAAGTGACGATTGATAGCGCAACTCTTATGAATAAGGGCTTGGAGATAATAGAGGCGATGCACTTATTCGGAGTTGACGTAGACGACATAAAAGTACTGGTACATAGACAAAGCGTTGTGCACAGCATGGTTGAGTATGCCGACGGTAGCGTAATTGCTCAAATGAGTTTTCCTGATATGAGATTGCCTATTCAAATAGCAATGTTGTATCCTCAAAGGGGGGATTACGCATTCAATACCTATGACTTTATAGGAAAGAACTTGACTTTCGAAGAGGCGGACGAAGAAAGATTCCCATGTCTTGCGATAGCCAAGTATTGCGCAAAAGAAAAGGGAATAGCGCCTGTAATTATGAACTCAGCCAATGAAATTTTGGTAAAAGCCTATTTAGATAATAAAATCAAATTCTACGACATACCTTATTATATAAGACGCGCTTTGGATAAGTTCTATCAAGGTCAGAGAATTGAAGACGAAGAGCAAATATATTGTGTAGACGATAAAGTGAGAAGATACGTACTCCAACTTATCGGGTGAGGTGAAAATGATATTGACGTTGGCAGTAAGCGGACTTGAAGTACTGAAATGGATAGGTTATATTTTAGTAGCTTTGTTCTGTCTTATGCTTATGGTTGTTTTGCACGAGTTGGGACATTATACTTTTGGCAAGATATTCAAATTCAAAATCAACGAGTTTGCCATAGGTTTTGGACCAAAGATATTTTCCAAAACCAATAAAAAGACGGGAGAAGTCTTTTCAATACGTCCATTTCCTTTTGGAGGATTTTGCGCTTTTGGAGGCGAAGATGAGGAAAGTAAAGACCCGCATGATTTCAACAACCGTCCTATATGGCAGAGAATTATTGTGTTGTTTGCCGGCGCAGGCTTTAACTTCTTGTCGGCATTTATAGTCATCACTATATTTTTCAGCGCGTACGGAGAGTATTTTCCTGTCGTTGGAGAAGTATATCAACACGTGGAATACGTCGATGAAGAGAATTATCAAATTATTGAAGATTCACAGCAATTATTAAAGGGCGACGTGATTTTATCAGTTAATGGTAAGAATGCGTATAGTCTACTTGAATATAATCGTTTAAGCGAACTTATTTCGGATACCGACGATAATGTGAAAGTAGTGGTATTGCGAAGCGGTGAAAAGATAACTCTTGATATACAGAAGCATTACTATTTGTCATATACCGATAGCGGAGAGAAAGACGAAAACGGAGATAAAGTACTTGTAGAAAATGTCAGCAAAAACAAAGGATTGGGCATGGCGCTAGGTTCGTTTAGTGCGCAGAAACTCTCTTTTGGTAAGGCTTTGGGGCACGGCGCTACGTTTGGGTACGACGTGTTGAGAGTAACAGGTAAATCTCTCAAACAATTATTCAGTGGATCTGTATCTATCAGCCAATCTATGGGCGGAACAGCTACGGCTATATTCTCGCTTGCTCAACTTGTACAAGCGGGTTTACCTGCAATAATATACGGTTTTTGTATATTGTCGGTGTCAATAGGAATAATGAATGTAATGCCACTGCCTGCGCTTGACGGAGCAAGAATTGTCTTTGCAATAATTGAGGGAATTAGACGTAAGCCCATCAATCGTAAAATAGAAGGCACAGTTCATTTTGTAGGACTTATTGTGTTGCTTGCTCTGGCAATTTTGCTGGACTTGTTACACTTCTTTGGATAGCGCGCTATACAATTGCATTAATAAAAGTACATTTACGTAGAGAGGATAAAATGAAAAGAGTAGTTAAAGTCGGTAATATTTCAATAGGTGACGGAAGCGTATCTATTCAGTCAATGACGAATACCAAGACTTCGGATATTGACGCTACAGTAGCGCAAATCAAGGCTTTGGAAGATGCCGGTTGTCAGCTTGTAAGATGTTCTGTACCTGATGAGGAAAGCGCAGTAGCATTAAAAGAGATTGTAAAAGCGGTAAACGTTCCTATTATAGCCGACATACATTTTTCGCATAAACTTGCGCTTATGTCTGCCGACGCAGGTGTGAGCAAAATTCGTATAAATCCGGGCAATATAGGCGGAGTGGATAAGGCGAAGTATCTCGCAGATTATCTGAAAGAAAGAAAAGTCGCTTTGCGAATAGGCGTCAACGGAGGTTCTTTGGATAGCGCTCATAAGTCTAAGCCACTGGCGTTAGCTATGAAAGACAGCGCGTTGGAATACGTCAGCGTACTTGAGAAATGCAACTTTTACGATATAGTTATATCCGCCAAGTCGTCTAACGTCAAAGTGATGCTTGATACATATAGGTTGCTTGACAAGGCTTGCGACTATCCTTTGCATTTAGGAGTTACGGAAGCGGGACTTTATCACACCGGCGTAGTGAAGTCGGCTATAGGTATAGGAGCGTTGCTTTGCGAGGGCATAGGCGATACTATCAGAGTATCTTTGAGCGACGACCCAGTTAAAGAAGTTGAAACAGCTAAAGACATACTCAAGGCTTGCGATAAGTATCCATATCCTTATTGTGAGATAATTTCATGTCCAACTTGCGCTCGTACAAATATCGCAGTCAAGTCGCTTGCAGAGCAAGTCGAGGAGATGTGCAAAGATATTAAAAGAGGGCTGAAGATAGCGGTAATGGGTTGCGTTGTCAACGGAATAGGCGAATCGCAAGGAGCAAATCTTGGAGTTGCCGGCGGTAAAGATAAGTCGGCAATCTTTGTTGACGGAGAGTTCGTCGAGAGCGTAAACAACCAAGATATATTGCCAATGCTGAAAAAATACATCATAGAATACAAAGGTTAATATACCCAACAAACATAATAGAATACTGCTTTATGAGTAAGACGTATTCTAATAAAGTACTGCATGGGGTAAAAGAGAAGTATGCAATTTATAGACAAGCTCAATGAGGCTACCAATAATAAATACGATTTTTTGAGAATATCCAAGCTCAATCTTGACGTGGGCGCAAATTCGCTCTCCGTAGTTTGTCTATTACCTCAAGATATTTCAGAGGACAAGTTCTCTGAACAAGACAAAAGGATAATAGAGGAGTTTTGCAGAAGTCAAGTTCCAAATACGTTTGCTTTGAAAATAGCCTTTGTCAAAAATCTAATCAATCAAGAAGCTATTTCCAAACAAGTATTTAACTTCATCTCATTGAAGTATCAAACTATTCTTGCACAGATGGATCCGTCAATGACTGACGTCAAAATCGAAGGCGATAGAATAGTCATAGATATTTACGTGTATAGCACCGCGCAATATTTTTGCGAGAATAGCTCTCTTAAAGAGAAACTTGCCAAGCATATTTACAACCAAAATTGCGTAAACAAAGTTGTTGTCAATATCAAGGTGTGCAAATCCGTAGATACGGACAAGCTACTCAAAGAGCGAGAGGACGTCAAATACGTTGATAACGGCGAGATTGAAATAGTGGGCGACTATCACTATATGGTAGGCAAAGACATAACTCGCAAGCCAAGATACATAGAAAAGTACAAAAAAGAAATGGACGGTATCTGCGTCTGCGGTACGGTCAGCGACCTGAAGCGCATAAATATTATTGATAAAAAATCTCCTGATAGAAGATTAAAAAACGTATTGTTCAAATTTGTAATATCTGATTCTACCGGTAAAATGGACTGCGTATATTTTGCTAAAATCCGTAAGCCAAAGAAGGGCGAGAGAGAACATACGACTTGTCTTGATATGCTCAAGGATGGCGATGACGTAGTTATTTTGGGCAACTATAAGTACAGCGAGTATTCTGATAAAAATGAGCTTGCCGTAGTGCGTCTTGCGCTTTGCAAGATTAATTACGAAGCGCTTGCGAAACGCCGTGAAGATATTAAACTTGCCAACAAAATTAAGATATTCCAATCTCCAAAGCCATATGAAGTGGATATGAATGATAGCTTGCTTGATTTGCTAGGGCACTGCGATTATATAATGAACAAAAAGTTTGTAGTATTTGACTTAGAAACTACGGGACTAAATACCGATACGGATGATATTATTGAACTTGGCGCAGTAAAACTTGAGGATGGCAAGATAGTGGAGTATTACAATACGCTAATAGACCCAAAGAGAGGTATTCCCGAAGGGGCAAGTAAGGTCAATAATATTTACGATGCCGACGTCAAAAATGCTCCGTATATAGAGGACGTATTCGGCTTTTTTGTAGATTACTGCAAAGATTACATATTGGTTGCTCACAATGGCGCGGGCTTTGATTTCAAAATTATAAGACGCGTAGCCGATCAACTTGGCTATCCGCTTTCTAACAAAATGGTGGATTCTTTGACGGAAGCAAGGAACGTTCTTCCCAGTTCTCGCCGTCATTCGCTTGAAGCGCTTTGTGACCACTACGGAATTGTCAATAAGAATGCGCACAGAGCCTATGAGGACGCTGAGGCAACGGCTAAGGTCTTTGTCAAACTTATGGACGATAAGTATAGAACGCAATAATATCAAATCTTTAATATATTTATATATTATTAAATATTTAGAATAAAACGCTTGCGCTTGGCAAATAAATATGATATATTATTAGTGCAATAGTTAAGTACTAGAGCGACTGTCTTACACAGTCGCTTAAATTATAAAAAGAGGAAGTATGTCAAAGATTACCGATTGCGTCAAAGAACTTGTCGAGCCTATCATATCAGCCAACGGTATGGAACTTGTAGACGTTGAGTATAAAAAACTTTACGGACAAGACACTCTAATAATTTACATAGACAAGGACGGCGGAGTAGATCTCAACGACTGCGAGTTGATTCACAACGCTATTGACGCGCCGATTGACGAGCTTGATCCCACTTGCGGAGCGCCTTATAATCTCAACGTGTCATCGCCCGGGATTGACAGACCTCTTAAGACGGCAAGGGACTTTGCTAAAAAGATTGGGCTTGAGATGGAAGTATCTCTTTACAAACCTCTTGCAGAACTTGGAAAGATAAAAAAATTCAATGCCATTCTTCTCGGCTATGACGAAAATGCTCAAGAAGTCGAGTTGGAATATAAATCTAAAAACTTAAAACTTAATATTAAGGATATAGCTTTGATTAGGGAAGCTATACACTTCTAGGAGGACAAAATGATTAACAAAGATTTCTTTCTGGCGCTAAGCGCGCTTGAAAAAGAAAAGAGAATCGAGCAACAGCAGTTTATTGACGCGCTTGAGACGGGACTTTCCGTGGCTTATAAGAAAGAAAACGGAAAGCAGAAGCCTGTTACGGTTTCGCTCAATCCGCAGAGATCTGAAATAAAAATTTACGCTTATCAAACTGTAGTTGAAGAGGTTGTTGACGAAGATAAAGAAATATCTCTTCAAGACGCAAAGGCTATCAAAAATAGCTATAAAGTTGGGGATATAGTAAAAGAAGATTTGTCTCCAAAACTATTTTCGCGTATTGCCGCTCAGACTGCAAAGCAAGTTATCATTCAAAAGAACAACGAGATACAAAAAGAACTTATAAAGGACGAGATGAACAACAAAGAGGGTGAAATCGTCAAAGGTATCGTAAGAAGAGTCGAGAATGACACCGTATATTTGGAAATGGCGGGTACGCAACTTGAAGGCGTAATGTTACCTTCCGAGCAAATCCGAGGCGAGAAGTACAACGTAAACGACGTAATCAACGTATACGTTAAGAGCGTTCGTACCAACCAAAGAGGGGCTACGCAAGTAATGGTATCGAGAGCTAGCAACGGTTTTGTTAAGAAGCTCTTTGAAATGGAAGTTCCTGAAATCAAGGCCAATCTCGTCAATATAAAGAGAATTGTAAGAGAAGCGGGTTACCGTACGAAAATGGCTGTATACGCTGAAGATTCTTCTATTGACGCAGTGGGAAGCTGTATAGGTCAAAAAGGTATGCGTATCAATAGCGTAGTTCAAGAACTTAACGGCGAAAAAATCGATATAATAGGATATAGCCAAGATATGGGCGAATATATCTCAAGAGCGCTTTCTCCTGCAAAAGTAATTGCGGTAATGCTCAATCCTGAAGAGAAGAGCGCAAAGGCTATCGTTGAGGACGATAAACTATCGCTTGCTATCGGAAAATCGGGACAGAACGTCAGACTTGCCGCAAAGCTCACCGAATGGAAGATTGACGTAAAACCTTATTCGTCTTTGGCAGGTAGCGATATAAACGAGATAGGCGAATAATATGAAGAAACCGCCTGTTAGGATGTGTATTGCGTGTCGAAACGCATACGAAAAAAAGCAAATGTTGAGAATTGTAAAAGACAAGGACGGTAATATTTCCTTGGACTTTACAGGCAAAAAGGCAGGCAGAGGAGCATATATCTGCGATAGCGGAGCATGTATAGAAAAGTGCGTCAAAAATAGGCTTCTCAATAAAAACTTTGCTCAAGAGATAGCCCCAGAGGTATACGATGCAATTAAAGAGCAGTACTCAAATAGGCAAGATTGATTGTTATATCAACTTTGCAGTTAGGGCCGGTAAGGTCGTATGGGGCGTAGATAATCTTGAGAGAGCAAAGCGTGTACCGTATTTGATACTAATTGACGAGGCTTTGGGAGCAAACAGCGCAAAACAACTTTTGCTGTATTGCCAAAGAAAGCAAGCTAAATGTTTAACGTTGCCTGCTGATTATCTCAACAATCTTCTAAAGAGAAGTAATATAAAAGTATTGTCCATATTAGACGAGTCGTTGGCAAATGCAATACTGGGGTATTGCGAGGACTGACGGTGGTCACCGCAAAAAGGACGGAGGTGATTTTATGAATAACAACGAAAATAAGAATGAACAATTTAAGAGTTTGAAAGATATAGACTCGTTTTTGAAAGACGTGTCCAAGCCTTTTATTGACGAAATTGCTGGAGCTAAGAGTAAAGTTAAAGAACTTTTAGACAAAGTAAATACTTTGAAGCAAGAAAAGTTGACGGCTATTTATGAACAACAAATGGCTGAAGAAAGCGCTTTGACAAAAACTCAAGCTGTAGAAGACGATAAAGTTAATGAAGAAAAGGTAGAAGAGGTTAAGCAAGAAGTTTCTGACGCTATTCAAGAAGAAGTAGTAGAAGAAAATTCTAAGACCGTCCAAGTTGCTCCTCAAAAGACACAGACATATATCAATCCGGATATGGTGCGTCGTGGCGGAAATGGCAACCGTCCGCAATTTGACAAAAACAGACCTGTCGGAGGCGGTCCAAGACCTATGGGACAGGGAGGGCAAAAACCTTTTGCTCCAAAAGGCAGAGTTGAAGTAGTTGCGCCTGCTCCTGTGAATAATAAGACGGATAATAAAAAGAAAAAGGACGTAAAAACTTCTTTCAATAAAGACGAAAAGAAAGGAATGACTAAGAGAGATCTCTTGAAGAGAGGTTATGCTTATGACTCAACTCTTGAGGACGATAGCGATACCGCAAGATACGTCAAGGTCAAGAAGTCTAAGAAAGATACGAATACTCCTCAATACGTCAAGATTGAACACGCCGTACTCACTAGCGAACGCGTACCAATCAAGGTATTTAGCGAAAAAATAGGCAAGTCGGCTACGGAAATTGTAAAGAAGTTGTTTGATATGGGTAAGTTTGCTACAATCAACGATATGATAAGTTTTGAAGAAGCAGAACTTATAGCTATTGATTACGACATCACTTTGGAACTCAAAGCTGATAAGAGCGCAGAAGATAAGCTCAAAGATATTATTGATACGCAAGCTCAAGTTGACAATACAAAACTTGTCAAAAGACCGCCTATCGTCACAATTATGGGTCACGTTGACCATGGTAAGACTTCACTTCTCGACTATATCCGCAAAGCAAACGTTGCAGGAGGCGAAGCGGGAGGTATTACACAGCACATTGGCGCTTATACTATCGATCTAAACGGAGAGAAAATCACTTTCCTCGATACTCCGGGTCACGAAGCCTTTACGGCTATGCGTCAAAGAGGCGCAAACGTAACTGATATTGCGATTATAGTAGTTGCGGCAGACGATGGAATAATGCCACAGACCATTGAGGCTATCAACCATGCTAAGGCTGCAAAGGTAGCTATAATTGTAGCAGTCAATAAGATAGACAAAACAGACGGTAATTGCGATAGAATATTGCAACAATTGACAGAACACAATCTTGTGCCTGAGGCTTGGGGTGGAGATACTATGGTATGTCCGGTAAGCGCAAAGACAGGTCAGGGCGTGAAAGAATTGCTTGAGAGCATTCTTTTGGTAGCTGAAGTCAATGAGTACAAGGCTAATAAAAAGTGTTCGGCTACAGGCTCGATTATAGAGGCAAGTCTTGACAAGGGTAAAGGTCCTGTAGCAACCATCTTGGTTCAAAACGGTACGCTAAAAGTATCTGACTATATAGTAGCAGGTACTGCAATCGGTAAGATAAGAGATATGACAGACCATACGGGCAAGAGAGTAAAAGAGGCTTTCCCATCCTATGCCGTTCAAGTACAAGGATTTTCTGAAGTGCCTAACGCAGGAGATTTAATGGTAGTCGTTAAAGACGAAAAACTTGCAAAGAAAGTTGCGCAAGAGAGAGCTGATAAAGAAAGAGCAGAAATGCAGGCGTTTAGTTCTATCAAATCTATCGACGATATTTTTGGGGACGGAAACGATACAAAAACGCTCAATCTTATTATCAAGGGCGATGTGCAAGGTTCTGTTGAGGCAGTCAAGGCTTCGCTACTCAAACTCAATGAAGATATGGCGGAAAAGAAAGTCAAACTTGCCGTTGTACACAGCGCTGTCGGCGCAATCAGCGAGTCGGATATAATGCTTGCAGATACTGCAAAGGCAATAATTATAGCTTTTAACGTTAAAGCGGAAGTAAAAGCCCAAGCTCTTGCAGATAGAAACAAGATAGATATTAGAAGATACAGCATCATTTACGATGCTATCAACGATATGACGAGAGCGCTCAAAGGTATGCTTGATCCAATATATAAGGAAGTTAGTCTTGGCGAAGCGGAAGTGCGCGCAACGTTCAGAATATCTTCTTTCGGTACTATTGCAGGTAGCTATGTTACTAAAGGTAAGGTCGTTAGAAATTCCAAAGTCAGAGTTGTTAGGGACGGCATAATCATTTTTGAGGGCGCGCTAACGTCTTTGAAGAGAGAAAAGGACGACGTTAAAGAAGTTGCTAGCGGATATGAATGCGGTATAGGTCTTGAGAAGTTCAATGACGTTAAGATCGGTGACATCATAGAAAGCTATAATTTGGAGCAAATCGAGCAATGAATAGATATGAAAGAATCAATGCCGAACTCAAAAAACAACTCTCGATAATATTGCGCGAAGGCGTAAGTGATCCGAGAGTCGCAGGCAAAATGATATGCGTAACTGATACTCAAGTTGATACAGACTTGACGCTTGCGCAAGTATATATTTCTATTTTGGGCGCAAACGGTAAAGAGCAAGAGGTTCTTGACGGTCTGCATAGCGCAGAGGGATATATTAAATCTCGCCTAAAAAATATGATAAAGTTGCGCAGTATGCCGGCTCTTAGATTCAAATTGGATACTTCTTATGATTACGGCACGAAAATATCCAAAATTATAGACGAATTGCATAAGAACGAAAGTAAGGCGTCGGAGGATAATCAGGAATAATGTATGAAGAGTTTATAAATGCTGTCAATAAGAGTAGTAGCATATGTCTTATATCGCATCAAAATCCGGATGGAGATACTTGCTCAAGCGCATTGTCACTATACAGGGCATTGAAATTATACGGCAAAGAGCAGGTCTATCTCTTTTGCGACAGTACATTTAGAAGTTCTCTTCAAGTTTTGGAAGGTATCGACGAATACAACAAATCTCAAGTCAATAATTGTGATTTAGCAATAGCTTGCGACTGCGCAGAATATGATCGTATGGGCAGTTATTACAATCTGTTCAATAAAGCAAAATTCAAAGTAAATATAGACCACCATAAGACCAACAGCAGATATGGCAATATTAATATTATCGAGGCAGGAGTAAGTTCTGCGTGCGAGGTGACGTACAAAGTTATCAAGGCATTAGATGAAATAAGACCTTGTATTGACGATACTGTCGCCAAGTTGTTATATAGCGGTCTTGTTACTGACAGCGGTGGTTTTACATTTTCCAGCGTATCAAGTCAAACTCATGAAATCGCATCACAGCTTATTAAATACAACTTTTCAGCAAGTGATATTTGCGAACATTTCTTGAAAAGCGTAGCGCTCAATGTCTTTAACTTGAGAATGAGAGTTCTCTCTAAAGCTAAATTCTTTGAAGACAACAAGATAGGAATGATATTCTTTATGCAAGAAGATTTCTCTGCGACAAATACTACTGCTGACGATACTGAAGGAGCAATCAACTATATAAGAGATATAGATACGGTAGAAGTTGCGGTAGCAATAACGCAGACGAAGCAAAACAATTCTTACAAAGTAAGTATTCGCACAAGCGATAGAGTTGACGCTTCTAGAATAGCCTCGGTTTTTGGTGGCGGAGGTCACAAAAACGCTTCCGGTTGTAGAGTTTCCGGATTTTTTGAGGACGTAAAGGACAAGCTACTTAAGGCTTGCAGAGATGAATTATAGTATATAGGTAATTTATGAACGGATTTGCAGTAATAAATAAAGGTCTTGGGCTATCGTCAAGCGACGTGGTAATCAAATGCAGAAATGCATTGAGCCACGCTATCAATGAAAAGACAAAGTGCGGACATATGGGCACTTTAGATCCTATGGCAGAGGGAGTGTTGATAGTCGCATTCGGCAATGCGACAAGACTTTTTGATTATTTACTTGCAAAAGAAAAGCAGTACGAAGCCACGTTTACTTTTGGAGAAGCCAGAGATACAGTCGATAGAGCAGGTAAGATAATAGCTACGTCAGAACTTCCTAAATATCAACGTATATTGGAGATTTTGCCAAATTTTGTGGGTGAGATATCTCAAGTTCCGCCAAAGTACAGCGCAGTCAACGTCAATGGTCGGCGCGCATACGATATGGCTAGGGCGGGCAAAGACTTTAAGTTGGAAGCCAAAAAAGTAATAATCAATAGTATTTCTGTCTTGGATAAGACACTCATCAATGATTTTTGTCAAGACGTAAAGGTATCCGTCGCGTGCGGAGGAGGAACTTATATTAGAAGTCTTTGTACGGATATAGCTAGTGAAGCAGGCGTATGCGGATATATGTCGCAGTTGACAAGAACTATGTGCGGTGGATATTCTTTGCAAGACGCGGTTGCGCTGAGCGACTTTATAAAAAATCCCGTAGAAAATGTCCGCAACGTCAAAGACCTTTTACTGCAGGTTATGCCTGTGATAGAGCTTGACGAGAAGTCATACGTAAAACTACGTAACGGAAGATGCATTGATTATGACCTTGAGGACGGGACTTACGGAGTTGAGTATAATTCAACGGTATGCTTTATAATTAGCGTTAAGCATAAAAAAGCTAAGTCAGTATGCTATTTGCAAGATTGATTAAAGAAAATGAGCAGGTGGAAAGGCATTAAGACAATTGAATATACACAGACATGCGAAGAAGCGTTGGTTGTTGCGCTTGGTTTTTTTGATTGTCTGCATATCGGACATACCAAACTCATTGACCGCGCAAAATTACTTGCTTTCAAAAATTGCGCAAAGTGCGGAGTGTTTACTTTTGACAACAATCCTTTTGACATTCTTGGTAATGAAAACGGCGGACAAATACTCAACTTTGAAGAGAGATTGACAAAATTAAACGATTTGAGAGTAGATTATTGTATTAAAGCTCATTTTGACAAAGATTTTTCTCAATTAAGTCCACTGGATTATTTGAATATCTTGGCTTCTAATAAGAGAATTAAAGGCATAGTCGTGGGTAGCGATTATACTTTTGGCGCAAAGGGCGAAGGCGACGTAGAATTGCTTTCAAAGTGGTGCGTAGACAACGGCGTAGCTCTCGTCGTGGAACCTTTCGCTCAAGACGAAGGTGGAAAAATATCTTCGACAAGAGTTCGTAAACTTCTTGTTGACGGCGATATTGAAAAAGCCAACGCTTATCTTGGACAGCCTTATTTTGTCATAGGACAGGTTATGCGCGGGCATCAGCGCGGAAGAAATATTGGATTTGCTACGGCAAACGTAGAATATAGTAAAGATAAACTCAAAATCAAGTCGGGAGTATATTACACAAGAGTATTGGTAGACGGAGTATGGCTCAAGTCGGTTACCAACGTGGGAAGTCATCCTACCTTTGACGATAATTCATTTAATATAGAAAGCCACGTAATGTACTATAAAGGCGATCTATATGGCAAAAAAATTGCTATTAGATTTTTAGCACGTATACGCGATATACAAAAATTCTCATCAAAAGAAGAACTTGCCGATAGGATAAGCAAAGACGTGAATTTTGCTTTGGAAAGCAAGTTGTGAGGTATTTATGATAAAATTTGGACCTAGCGGACTGTGCGAACAGTTTGCTGAAAGCGGGAAAAAACATACGATTGAGGCAGGAGCTTGGCTAAAAAATATGGGCTTGGACTGCTTTGAGTATTCTTTCGGCAGAGGCGTTATGATAAAGAGCCAGACAGCCGAAGAGATTGGCAAAGAATTTGCTAACAACGGTATAGAGATAAGCGTCCATGCGCCGTATTTTATTAATCTTGCGACGCAGGAAGAAGATAAAGCGCTCAACAATCACAGATATATCTTTGACTCGTTGAGAGCTTTGAGAGCTTTCGGCGGTAATAGGTGCGTCTTTCACCCCGGAAGCCCATTGAAAACTCCCAGAGATGAGGCCATGAAAGTATTACTTGGCAGATTTGAAGAAGTTTTGAAAATCAAAAATGACGAAGGATTTGAAGACTTGTTGCTTTGTCCGGAAACCATGGGTAAGATAGCTCAGCTCGGTAACCTTGAAGAAGTTATTGCAATGTGCAATATCGGAGACGATAATATTGTACCGTGCATCGACTTTGGTCACCTCAACTCAAGAGAAAGAGGACTGTATTTTACAAGGGATGATTACAAGCGCACTATTGACAGACTTGTAGACGGCGTTGGAGAGGACAAGACTAATCAAATGCACGTGCATTTTTCAAAAATACAATATTCTTCAGGCGGAGAAGTCAGACATTTAACTTTTGACGATACGACTTACGGTCCGGAATACGAACCTCTAATGCAAATTTTTGCAGATTATAAACTCAATCCGTATATTGTATGCGAGTCTGCAGGTACGCAAACTAGAGATGCGTTGGCAATGAAAAAATATTACAATACATTAATATAAAGCATATCGTGGCTTTATATTTTTGAAATACACGCGTATAAATCAGAAATAATTTCCATTTTATGCACTGATTTTGCGTATAGGCTTTACATATATCTAAAATTATGCTAAAATAATTTTATGGATATTTGCAGACTGTTATACGATATGGCTGGAGTGGATACACTTGTAATATTAACTCCGTCTAATACGCGGTATTTGTCTGGATATTCGTCAACGAACTGCCAAATAGTCTTGACAAAACACAATTCATATTTTCTCACAGATATGAGATATTATCTTGAGGCGAAAGAACTCATAGGAAATAGATTTGAAGTATTGTGTCAAGATATAAAGGAATCAAAATCACTTATTGAGGGCAGTAAAATAGGCATTGAGAGCGATATTTCTTATGGACAATATAAGACGGTTTCTCAACTTGCAGACGGTAATATCGTTGAGATAACCCCGTCAATCGAAAATCTTAGAAGCATTAAATCCGACTTCGAGATAGACTGCATAAAGCGCGCTCAAAGCGTAACGGAACTTGCGTACGACGAAGCTCTGAAGATATTAAAAGACGGTGTAAGCGAAGTAGAAATCGTAGCGTATATTGAATATATTATGAAGAAAAACTTCTGTCAGGTAGCTTTTGACTCCATTGTTGCCTTTGGCGAGCATACGGCAAGTCCGCATGCGCACCCAAGTCAAAGAAAGCTCAAGAGCGGAGATTTCGTCACTATGGATATAGGCGCGAGTTTTGATGGATACTGCTCGGATATGACGAGAACCGTTGGATATGGACATTTGAGTACAAAGCAAGTCGAGATATACAATCACGTGCTCAAGGCTCAGAACCTTGCTATAGAGAACGTTAAAGCAGGAATGACAGGCAAAGCGGGCGATGCTATTGCGCGAAACTACTTCAAGGAAAATTCGCTTGACAAGTATTTCACTCATTCGCTTGGACACGGAGTAGGTATAGATATTCATGAGGGAGTAGGACTTACTCCAAGAGAAGAGAGAATATTGCAACCTAATATGGTTGTTACCGTAGAGCCCGGGCTATATATCGACGGCGAATTTGGAGTACGCATAGAAGATATGGTACAAATTACGAAAAGTGGAGTCATTGATTTGACTAATACTGATAAACAATTAATAATACTATAAACATAAAATTGGAGGTATTTTATGGCTGATTTTATATTAGCAGGTGATTTTAGAAAGGGTGTTACGTTTGAAATGGACGGTAAGGTCGTAACTATCGTTGACTTTTTGCACGTTAAACCAGGCAAGGGCGCAGCGTTCGTCCGCACCAAACTTAGAGACGTTATCAACGGCGGTACGGTTGAAATGACATTCAACCCAACTGCAAAATTTCAAACTGCTCATATTGAGCATAAGACAATGGTATATTCATATAATGACGGAGATCTTTACTACTTTATGGATCCCAATACGTTTGATATGTTGCCAATCAACGGCGAAGCTACTGAGGATGCGCTTAAGTTCGTTATGGAAAACGGAGAAGTTACGGTATCTTTCTACAACGGTAGCCCATTCTCTGTAGAAGCTCCAAACTTTGTTGAGCTTTTGATTACTCACTGCGAACCGGGCGCAAAGGGCAATACTACTCAAGGCGCTACTAAGCCTGCAACTCTTGAGACTGGCTTTACTTTACAAGTTCCTCTCTTCGTCAACGAGGGCGATACGATAAGAGTAGATACTCGTACGGGTTCTTATATGTCTAGAGTTTAGTCTGTCGCCTCTTTATAGCCAATACAGTGCTTGGCATAAGTCAACGTTATTTACGTTGTGAAGACTTTTGCCAAGAGCGTATTTTAATTAAAAAATCTTTAGCCACTCTGTTTTATCGGACAGAGTGGTATTTTTATTCATCATAAATACTTCATATTGAACGTAGTAAGCAAACAGATTATTTTGTCGAAAAATTCATTGATTTTGATATATTTGTAGTTTTAGCATAGTCGCATTTTTAGGCACTTATTATATTGTATGGAAATGCTATTGTCAAAGTTATTGCCAATGACTATATTTAACGAGCTATATAGAATCGTTGATTTCAACGTTCTTACGGAAGTCAGACTACGCGTTGACAAGCCATTGTATTACGCTGAAGCAGGTAAATACAAAAAAATCAATGACTTGATTATCAGCAATGACGACTTAACGTACACTCTTGGAGTGGCTACCAAGACGTCGCTTTACGCATACAATGACTATTTGGCAGAAGGCTACATTACTTACGACGGTGGAATAAGAATAGGAATTACCGGAGAAGGAGTAATAAAAAATGGACAGTTATCCACATTGAAAAATATTACATCTCTTTGTATTCGTATTCCAAGATACGTCGCTATACGCAATGAAAAGATAGACAAATTAATAGCCAAGTTTGACAACACGTTAATAATATCAAAGCCGGGATATGGCAAGACTACGCTACTTAGATATATGATAAAGTCTTTGTCAGACAGAGAGTACAACGTATTGGTGCTTGACGAGAGAGGGGAACTAAGCGGTGTTGTCGATGGACAACTCTCGATAGATTTGGGCGCGTGTACAGACGTCGTCGTCGGCGTACCGAAAATCAAATCGTATTCTTCACAAGTGAGAAGTATGCGACCTGATGTAATTGCTACTGACGAAATTTTTGGCGAAAAGGAAATTGATTGCATCTTGGATTGTATAAGGTGCGGAGTAAAAGTTGTCGCAACGCTTCATTCGGACGAGCTTGCCAAGGTAGAAAAAAGTCCCTCCTATTCAAGACTTTTGAAAGATTTCCGCTACGTGGTGTCGATTATTGGAATTGGCAACATTGACAAAGTAATAGACTTGAGAGGAAATTATGCTTAAATTTGCTATCAGCGGTGTGTTGTGTTTTATATCCGCATATCTAGGATTTGCGGGCAAAAAATACTTCAATAAGAGATGTAAATATCTTAAAGATTTTAGCGAATTTCTATCGTTGCTTAGAGATGGCATAAGTTTTGCAAATGACAAACTTCCGCAAATTGGGCGCAAGTTCATAGCAAGCGGTAAGGGAGCTTTTTACACTGATATTGAAGATTATATCAATATTGTGGAGAAGGGAAATCCAACAGAAGAACAGGTAATGAAATGTTTTGACAGCAAATATATATCTAAGCAAGACAAGGTATTGCTAAAAGAATTTTTTTCGCAGTTAGGAAAGTTTGACTATGATACGCAGATATCGAGGCTGGATATGACGTCCGCGCAACTTAAAAAAACTATAGAAAAAGCCGAAAAGGACTGCAGAACTACAGGTAATCTTATGCCCAAGCTGGGATTAGTGATAGGCATAGCAATAATGATAATTTTAGCGTAGGTGAATTATGGCAATAGACATTATCTTCAAAATCGCAGGTATAGGATTGCTTACGGCAATAGTAAACATCATTTTGAAAAAAAGTGACAAAGACGAGATAGCTACATACGTCACCATAGCAGGCTTGATACTTGTACTCATTATGGTACTTGATATGCTCGGCGGGCTCTTTGACACTTTGAAGTCAATTCTGAATTTGTATTAGATTATGGACGTATTTAAGATAGTAGGTATAGCAATAGTAGGATGCGTATGTACGTTACTCCTCAAAAATACTCAGTCGCAGTATGCAATGCTGTCGTCGTTAGCCACGGGTATAATAATACTCATTATTGCGCTTTCGTCTTTTTCAAAAGTAATTTTGTCTTTTCAGGCAATTATAGATAAGACGGGTGTCAACAGCTCGCTTTTTTCCTCTCTATTGAAGATTATCGGAATTGGGTACATAACTGAGTATTCTCAAAGTGTATGCGAAGATTTAGAGTGCGCAAGTATAGGAAAAAAGGTGTCGTTTGCCGGTAAAATCGCTATATTTTTGTTGGCTCTGCCAATCATAGAAAATCTAATCAACACTGTTACGGAGATATTGTGAAATGAAAATAAAACGCAAGTTATCGACACATATTCAATATTTTTGCATATTGTTGATACTTTGCGCATCAATATTAATCGGCGTATTTCAATCGCAAAACGTCTGCTATGCCGATAGTAACAACGACAGTCAAGAAATATTGCAAGACAATATTGACAAAAATCTGTCCGGACTTGACGTCGAAGCTCTTGAAGAACTCTTTTCTTCGCTAGATAGCGATTTCAAATCGCTTTTCGGAGAGGACGTCGTTAGCACTGTAAAGGGTATAATTAAGGGAACTTATAGGGGAGATTTTTCTTCGTTTCTATCAGTGATATTCAAAGGTCTTGGCAAGTGTGTGCTGGACGTTTTGCCTATGATTTTGACTGTAATAGCCGTTGCGATTATATACAGTCTATTAGAAGGGTTGACTTCGTCTTTTGCGCAAAAGTCTACTAGAAAGATTATATATTTTGCGACGTACAGCGCAATCATCGTACTTGTAATGGCGCAAGTAGGTTCGATAATAGGCATTGTCACCAGTACGATTAACAACGTCAAGGTGCTTATGGAGAGCATATTTCCGATACTGCTTACTTTGACGACTTTGCTTGGCGGAGTTAATTCTTCAGCATTCTTTTCACCGTTGATGGCAACGTTGACGACATTTATCACAGCGTTTATTTCGTCGGTCATAATTCCGTTTTTTATTGCCACGATAGCCTTCTCAATAGTAGGTAATATGACCTCTAGCGTAAAACTGGACAAACTAACAGGCTTTTTTAAGTCCACGGCAACTTACGTATTGGGAGGAGTTTTTGGAATCTTTATAGCATTCTTAACCTTCCAAGGTCTGACGGGAGGAGTAATCGACAGCATATCAATCAAAACGGCAAAGTTCGCCATGCAGAGTTATATTCCTATACTTGGAGGATATCTATCCGACGGCTTTGATTTGATGTTGGCGTCGCTGGTATTAATAAAAAACTCTATGGGTATAGTTTCTTTGCTTATGGTGCTTGGAATTATAGCCATACCAACGTTGAAGATAGTGACGTTAAGTCTTGCGCTCAAACTTGCAAGCGGAATAATTGAACCACTTTGCGACAAAAAGTTTAGCAAAATGTTGCAAAGTATGTCGTCCAATCTTACATTGCTTATTGTATCATTACTCGGTGTGGCGTTTATGTTTTTGCTGACGGTAATGCTAGTAATTTATACGTTCAACGTAGGTATTGCTTAAAATATAACTGAACGAGGTGAATATGAGCGGTTGGCTAATAGGTATAGTAGGCGTGGTGTCATTGGGAGTACTTATTGAAGTGCTTTTACCCGAAGGCGAGAATAGCAAATACATAAGGGGAATCTTTTCTATTATTGTAATATTTGTGATAATCTCGCCGTTGCCTAAACTTGCAAAGGGGGATTATATTAAAGGCTTTGTCACCCAAAGAGAAGAAATAAATATCAATGAGAGTTATTACGAAAGCGTTAAAGACGATATGCAAAATAGAATTAAGGACAATCTTAGCGAAAAGTTGGAAAATGCAGGTTATAACGACTTGTCCTTCAACATACAATTTGATGAAGACTACGTTTATATGATTAACAAAGTTGTCGTTGACAGCAATGGTATTAGCGAAAGTCAATGGCAGGAAATTTTTAAGTTTTTGCAAACGGCTACGGGAAATTCAAAAATCGAAAAGGCGTAGATTTTCAATACGAGAGGTTATAATGACATCGAAAATAAAGAAAATTGTAGAAAAATGCAAAAAAATAAAAGGTTTTGAAATAATTTGCGCTTTAGTCATAGCCGTAATAGCGATATGCATATATTTTAGTGTAAATGCGATAACGAGCAATTCAGACAAGTCGCAACAAACAAATACTACACAAACGCAAAACGGACTTATTGGTGAAATACAAGCGATACTATCCGAAATAGACGGAGTGGGAGAATGTCAAGTCTTGATAACTTATAAGTCTGGACAAGATTCTCAAGAGGTCGGTTCTCTCAATTCGACGGACAACATTCAAGGCGTTGTCGTCGTAGCAACGGGAGGAAATGACGTGCATACAAGAATTAAGATAGTCAATGCGTTATGTACTCTAT